>JBIIYI010000109.1:0-8330 GCA_044346895.1 Phycisphaerales bacterium | reverse complement strand
GTCGCGCGCGAGCACGGCCTGCACCGCGCCGCCCCTCACGGGTTGCGAGCGGTCGGGCTGGTCGTACGCGCCGCGCGAGAGGACGAATGTCGGTGCCGCGCGCGGCGAGTCGCGCATCGTCATGAATGCGGGGATCGTTTCGAGATGCGCGGAAAGCGCGCGGTTCGCGGCGCGGAGACGCTCGGTCTCGGCGCGCGCGGCGACGAGCGCGCGATGGTCGCGGAGCGCGTCGCGCGAGGGTTCGACCGCGGCGGCGAGCGCGGCTTCCGCCGGCGTGAGTTCCGCGCGCCACACCGAGAGTTCGTCGATCGCGCCGCCGCGGAAGCCAGCGTCGCGCGAGCGCGAGCCGAGCTCGAGCGTCGCGCCGGCGATGTCGCCGTCGAGCTCGTCGCGCAGTTCGACGGCGTCGACCGCGCGGCCGTTCGCGTAGAGCCGCAGGCCGGCCGCGCCCGACAGCCCGTCGTAGGTCGCGACGACGTGCGTCCATGCGCCGACCTCGAGCGGTTCGCGCATCTCGATGCTCGCGGCGCTGCCTGGCCAGAGATGGATCACGCTCCAGCGCAGGCGCCCGTCCGCGATCAGGAGTTCGAGCCCCGAGCCGTCCGCGTCGTTCGTGTAGAAGCCCGACGAGTGCAGGATCGCCGCGCGCGCGTTGCGCTCGCCGGGCCGGATCCAGAACGCGAAGCTCGCGGGATCGTGGCGCGTGAAGCCCGCGAGTCCCGCGAGTCCGAGTCCGCCGTCGCCATCGAACGCGACGGCGCGGCCGGATTTTCCCTCGCAGGGCGCGACGGCGCCGAGCTGCTCGGGCCGCGCGCGGTCGGTTGTCGCGGGCCGCGCGGCGTCGATCGCGTTCGGCGTGCGGCCGTCGGCAAGCTCGTCGAACGCGTAGCGCGCGGCGGGTGTCGGCAGCGCGATGGCGGCGGTCTGACTTGCGGATTCGCCCGCGGATTCGCTTTCCGCGCGAGACTCGCCTTCAACGTCGGGCTCGTCCTCCGCGCCCTCGCGCACGGCCTGCATCGCCATCATGCGCGCGCGCTGCGCACTGAGCGACTCCATGCGCAGTTCGGTCGTGCGGCGCTCCTGTTCCTCGCTCGAGAGCCGGACGAACGGCGGTGGCGCGCTCGTCTGGTGCGCGTAGCTCTTGAGGCCGTTCTCGTCGATCGAGCCGAACATCGCGGCGAGCCCGTAGAACTCGCGCGTCGGCACTGGGTCGTACTTGTGGTCGTGGCAGCGCGCGCACTCGAGCGTGAGTCCGAGGAACGCCGTGCCGAAGGTCGACACGCGGTCGGCGATGCCTTCCTGACGGAACTCCTCGGAAATCGAACCGCCTTCCTCGGTCACGCGATGCAGGCGGTGGAACGCGCTCGCGACGGCGTTCGCGATGCGCTCGTCGTGCGAGTCCGCGTCGGTCAGCAGGTCGCCCGCGACGATCGCGGTCGCGAAGCGGTCGTAGCGCATGTTGTCGCGCAGCGCGCGCAGCAGCCAGTCGCGCCAGGGCCAGGTGAACGAGTCGCCGTCCGATTGATAGCCGAATGTGTCGGCGAAGCGCGCGAGGTCGAGCCACGCGGTCGCCATGTGCTCGGCGGCGCGCGGCGAGGCGAGCATCGCGTCGATGCGGCGTTCGTAGGCGTCGGGCGCCGTGTCGGCGGCGAAGGCGTCGACTTCCTCGGGCGTCGGCGGCAGGCCGGTGAGTGCGAGCGATGCGCGCCGGAGGAGCGTGGCGCGGTCGGCCTCGGGCTCGGGCGCGAGACCCGCCTCCTCGATGCGCGCGAGGATGAATCGATCGAGCGGATCGCGCGGCCAGGCACCGTCGCGCACCGCGGGCGGCTCGGGCGCCGTCGGCGCGACGAACGCCCAGTGCGGCCGGTATTCGGCGCCTTCCTCGATCCAGCGGAGGAGCGTCGCGCGCTCCGCCTCGGTCAGCGGCCGCTTGAGTTCGGGCGGCGGCATGATCTCGTCGGGATCGGTCGACAGCAGTCGCCGCGCCGCCTCGCTCGCGTCGAGGTCGCCGGGCACGATCGCCCGAAGTCCGGACTCGAGTTCGGCCTGCGCCCCGTCCGCCGTGTCGAGCCGGAGCCCCGCCTTCCGCGACGCCGAATCCGGACCGTGGCACCCGAAGCAGCGGTCGGAGAGGATCGGCCGGACGTCTCGGTTGAAGTCGAGGGGTGCCTTGCGCCGCTCGAGTGGCGCTCGCCGAACCGGTTCCGCCGCCGCGCCCGGATGCGGCGGGGGAGGCGTTCGCTCGACCGCCGTCGCGATCGTCGCCGCGGCCGCGAGCGCCGCCACGGCGAAGGCGAGGCCACCGAGGATGGGATTCGCGCGCGGGAACACGGAATCCGAGCATACCTTCGGCTACACTCCCGCCCCCATGCAGACGACGAAATTGGCACGCCTCGCCCTTGAGGACGGGTCGGTCTTCCACGGCCGCGCGTTCGGCGGTTCGCTTCGCGAGATCGACGGCGTCGGCCTCGAAGGCGCCGGCGAGGTCGTCTTCAACACCGCGATGTGCGGCTATCAGGAGGCCCTCACGGACCTCTCGTACACCGGCCAGATCCTCACGATGACCGCCACCGAGATGGGGAACTACGGCGTCGCCGCCGAGGACATCGAGAGCGCGCGGCCCTGCGTGGCGGGATTCGTCGTCCGCGAACTGTCGCAGGTCGCGTCGAACCAGCGCTCGGTGCGCACGCTCTCCGACTGGCTCGCGGAAGCCGGAATCCCCGCGATCCACGGCATCGACACCCGTGCGCTCGTTCGGCGGCTGAGGATGGGCGGCGCGATGCGCGGCATCATCTCGACGGTGGCACTCGAGGACGCGGGCGATGCCGAGCTCGTGGCGCGCGCCCGCGCGATCCCGTCGATGGCCGGCGCGAACCTCGCGGCGCAGGTCTCGCCGCGCTGCAGCGGCCGGTTCGAGGAGGCGCTCGGAGACTGGGCGCCACGCGGCGGCCTCTTCGTCGAGACGAAGCCCACCCCCGCGGGCCGCGCGTCCGGCGCGCGCTTCCAGGTGGTCGCGATCGACTGCGGCGCCAAGCGCAACATCTACCGCCATCTCGTCGAGCGGAACTGCGACGTCCACTTCCTCCCGCACACGGCGACCGCGGCCGAGATCCGCGCGCTCAAGCCGGATGGCCTCTTCATCTCGAACGGCCCGGGCGACCCGGCGGTCGTCCAGACGGTGATCGACGCGCTCCGCGAGGTCGCGGGCGAGGTCCCGACCTTCGGCATCTGCCTCGGCCACCAGCTCCTCGCGCTCGCCCTCGGCGCCACCACGTGGAAGCTGAAGTTCGGGCACCGCGGGGCGAACCAGCCCGTGCGGAACCTCCTGACCGGGCGCGTCGAGATCACGAGCCAGAACCACGGGTTCTGCGTCGATGAGACGAGCCTGCGCGCGGTGGGCGGCGAACCGACGCACGTCCACCTCAACGACGGGACGCTCGCGGGCTTCCGGCATACCAGGAAGCCGATCTTCAGCGTGCAGTACCACCCCGAGGCGAGCCCCGGCCCGCATGATTCGGCCTATCTGTTCGACGTCTTCGTCGAGATGATGACCTCCCGCCGTCCGGTGGGAGCCGCCGAGATGGAGCGCGCGCAGGCGGCGCTCGCGGCGGTCTGAGGGCGAGGCGGTCGGCTCGAAAGCGACAAGTTGTCCACAGAGGGTGCGGACCGTCAGCGCCGACTTCCGGGCTGGCGGCGTCGGCACGGCACCGCCCTCATCGTCGGGGGTCTTGGTGGTTCATCGAGGTTCGCGCGGAGCGGAAGGGATGTCGACGTTGGCTGGAGGCTCGACCCGCCCGTGAACCCGGTCTCAGGCACGGCCGCGATGCCGCCGCTCCGTGGAGCATGGCCCGTCGCGCGCCGACCGACGATTCCGGATCTCTGGCCAGGTGGCTTGCGTCGGCGCTTGGCGTCGAGGCGGCGCCTCCTTCGCGCACCGGAACCGCCGCCCTGCTTGCGGGACTTGCAGCGGGGGGGTACCTTGCCCCGCCTACCCCGGCCGACCCTGTTCGCTCGGTGGTGGCGGCTCGTGCGTCTGAAGATGCGTCTGGCGGTTCCGCGTTCGCGCGGGAACCTTCCCCACGAACTTCTCCCTCGCGCGTTCGTTGGTCGGAGTGCTTTGTTCAGGAGAAATGTGCCCGCACGGGCACTTCAGGAGTCCCAAAGAATGCAGCGCAGCACGCAGAACGAGTCGATCTTCATCTCGACGCAGAGCGGTCCTCTCTTCACCCGGACCGCCGTCGGCCTGATCGCAGTCGCACTCGTCGGAACCTCGACCTGGACGAGCAGAACGCTTGCGCAGGATGCGCCGCCGGAGCCCGCGCCCGCCGCCGAGCCCGCGCCCGCCGCCGAGCCCGCGCCCGCTGCCGAGCCCGCGCCCGCTGCCGAGCCTGCGCCTGCTGCTGAGCCCGCGCCTGCTCCAGTCACCGAAGTCCCCGTCGCGCAGTCCGGCCCCTCGGCCGCCGAGATCGACTCGATGCGCACCGCCGCCCGCGAGGCGATGAGCCGCAGCGACTGGAAGAAGGCGATCGACCTCTGGTCGACGCTCCAGACCGCCGTTCCCGGCGACAGCGAGGCGATGAAGGGCATGCAGCGCGCGCAGGCCGCGCTTGACCAGGGCGCGCTCATCAATGACGTCGGCACCGACCTCGCGCTGCGCAGGCAGCGCGCGCAGGTCGAGGTGACCGCCGCGATCGCGAACTCGAGCCAGGCGATGAGCGCCGGCGACTACGCGACCGCGAAGCGCGAGGCGCTCGGCGCAAAGATCCGTCTCGACCGCGACCAGAAGGTCTTCCCGGCCGCCGAGTACGGCGACCTCCTGAACCAGCTCAACACGCTGCTCGAGCAGATCGAGGTCGGCGAGACCACCGCCGCGCTCGCGAAGGCCGATCAGGCGCGCGCCGAGGCGAACGCCGCAAGCGCCTCGAAGCAGAAGGCCGAACTCGAGGCCCGCCAGAAGGCGATCAACGAGCGCCTCGTGCGCGTGCGTCAACTCCAGATGGAGCTCAAGTACGCGGAGGCGATCCAGGTCTGCGAGGAGATCCTCCTGCTCGACCCGAACAATCCCGCGGCGCAGGCCCTGCGCGCGGCACTGAAGACCAGCATGGTCTACCGCAGCTACAGCGGCACCGAGGCAAAGCGCAGCGAGGCGTACACGAACTTCTCGAAGGAACTCCTCGAGCGCACCGTTCCGCCGATGCCGAACATCACCGGCCCCGGCAACAAGTCGGTGACGGGCCTCCTCGAGTACCCCGAGGACTGGCCGGCGCTTTCCGACATGCGCATGCGCGACCGCGCGAGCGGCTACCGCGACAGCGCCGTCAATCGCCAGGCGATGGCGTCGCTCCAGAAGGCCGTGTCGGTCAACTTCAACAACAACCAGCTCGACCAGGTGTTCAGCTACATGAACCAGGTCAGCGGCGTCGACTTCTACCCCGATTGGAAGGCGCTCGAGGGCATCGGCGTGCGCCCCGAGGATCAGATCACCCTGACCCTCGACAACGTCCCGGCCGAGGTCGCGCTGAAGCGCGTCGTCGAGCAGCTCGGTGACGAAAGCGAGCGCCCCGACTACTCGGTCGAGGACGGCGTCGTCGTCGTCAGCTCGTCCGAGCAGCTCCGCAAGAAGACGATCACGATCGTCTATGACATCCGCGACCTCCTCTTCGAGGTTCCGTACTTCGACAACGCTCCCGACTTCAACCTCGGCTCCGCGCTCTCGCAGGGCAACCAGGGTGGCGGCGCGGGCGGCGGCGGTGGCGGCTTCGGCGGTGGTGGAGGCGGCTTCGGCGGCGGTGGCGGTGGTGGTGGCGGCTTCGGCGGCGGCGGAGGTGGCTCCGGCGGCGGTGGCGGCGGCATCATCGGCGACCCCGGCGAGGATCCCGAGCGCAAGAGCCGCGAGGAGCTCATCGAGCAGATCACCGAGATCATCCAGGATCAGGTCGACCCGGACAACTGGGTCGACGCGGGTGGCGACACCGGCAAGATCCAGGAGCTCAACGGCAACCTGATCATCACGAACACGGCGCGCAACCACCGCGACATCGAGGGACTGCTGACGCAGCTGCGCTCGATCCGCGCGCTCCAGATCAACTACGAGGCGCGCGTCATCGGCGTGACCAGCGAGTGGTTCGAGCAGATCGGCGTCGACCTCGACATCTACTTCAACACGAACAACAGCATGTGGGATCAGGCGCGCGCCGCCGATCCGAACTTCAACCTCAGCGACTTCTTCTTCCAGGGCGGCAACAACAAGGGCCAGCTGAAGGATCCGGTGATCTTCGGCTCGTTCGATCAGGTCTCGGAAGACGATGCCATCGCGAACACGGTCCCCACCGGCTCCGCGGTCGGCATCCCGAACGACGACGGCGGCATCGACTATGTCTTCGGTCCCGTCGGTTCGCCGATCCGTCGTCAGTCGGGCTGGACTCCGGTCGGATTCACGCAGGACTCGACGGGCATCCTCGACTCGCTCCAGGGCTCGATCCCCGGCATCGGCGGCACCATCCTGAGCTCGGGCGCCGCTGCGGCGACGACCGGCTTCAGCTACATGGACGACATCCAGGTCGACCTCCTCATCCAGGCGACCCAGGCCGACCAGCGCGGCGTGGTGCTCACCGCGCCGCGCCTCACGCTCATGAACGGCCAGCGCTCGTTCATCACGATCGCGAAGCAGATCTCGTTCATCTCGGGTCTGACGCCGGTCGCGGGTGACGCGAGCGGCGCGTTCCAGCCGCAGGTCGGCGTCGTGCAGGACGGCTTCGTCCTCGACGTCGAGGGCGTCATCTCGTCCGATCGCCGCTACGTGACGATGACCGTGCAGTTCGATACGAGCACCGTGCTCGGCTTCGAGACGCAGGAAGTCCAGGGCGCCGTCGGCGGAACCGGAACCGGCGGCGGTCGGGCCGGCGAGTTCGAGGCCGCGATCCAGCTGCCCGAGATCCAGGTGCAGTCGATCCGCACCACCGTCAGCGTGCCGGACAAGGGCACGATCCTCATGGGCGGTCAGCGCCGCTTTGAAGAGGTCGAGATCGAGGCCGGCGTGCCGGTCCTTTCGAAGATCCCGATCGTCAATCGGTTCTTCACCAACCGCATCGACGCCGAGACCGAGCTCACCGTCGTCATGCTGATGCGGCCTGAGATCGTGATCCAGAGCGAGAACGAGGACCTCCTCTTCCCGGGCCTCATGGACCAGCTCAACAACATCGGCGGCTGAGCCTGGCGGTTGCGCGGGCCCGCGAGGCGACCCGCGAGAAATGCAGAAATGCCCGACGGCGGCGAGCGATCGCCGCCGTCGGCTTTTTGCATCACGACGCCTCTGCTATCGTTCCCTGTGCCGCGATCGTCGGCGGGAGCACTGGATGGCCGGATCTCACATCAGCGTCCGCAAGACCGACAACCTGATCCGCATCGATTTCATCGATCGGAACATCCTCGACGAGCAGAACATCCACCAGATCGGCGAGGAGATCATCAAGGTCGTCGAATCGGAGTTCCGCCCGAAGGTGGTCATCGTGTTCAAGAACGTCGAGCACATGTCGTCCGCCGCCTTCGGGACGCTCATGAAGGTGAACGAGCGGGTCAAGTCCCGCGACGGACAGTTGCGCCTCTGCCACATCGCGCCGCGCATCCACGAGGCCTTCGTCATGACGAGGCTCAACCGGATCTTCTCGATCGCAGACACCTACGAGACGGCACTGGCGAGCTTCGCCTGACTTCGGTGGATGGATCCGGACGTCGGGACCCAGCCGGGACACCCTGCATGACCAACTCCGTCAAGGCCTTCCGATGCGAGCACACCCTGCGCGATCTGCGCGCTGGGCTCGAGCTCGTCCATCCGGAGGCCGAGGCGGCGCTGGAGGCGCACGGGTTCGATGAAGGCGCGAAATTCGCGATCCGGCTGGCGATCGAGGAAGCTGTCGTGAATGCGTTCCGTCACGGCAACCGCAGCGACCCGGCGAAATCGGTCCACTACCGCGCGCACATCGATGCGACGAGCGCGAGCTTCGAGGTGCAGGACGAGGGGCCGGGCTTCGATCCGGCGACGATCCCCGATCCGACCGAGGATGAGAATCTCGAGATCCCGTCAGGCCGCGGCGTGATGCTGATCAAGGCCTACATGAGCGAGGTCGAGTACGTGTCGCCGGGGAATCTGCTTCGGATGACCTACCGCAAGCCGGCGTGAGCGAACGGATGGTGCCAAGCACGTGCCGGGAGGTGCCGTGCACCAGCCGGCACGTGCTTGGCACCGTTCGCGCATTCGCGTGGCTTCACGCAAACGCGCGTCCAGATCGGAACCGTCGCCTGGAGGAAGGTGCCTGGCACGTGGCGGGAGG
>JBIIYI010000108.1:0-8348 GCA_044346895.1 Phycisphaerales bacterium | reverse complement strand
GTGACGCGCTTTGGACACGTTCGAGCACTCGACGGCTTCGATCTCACGATCGAGCCAGGCGAATGCGTCGGGCTCGTCGGACGAAACGGCGCCGGCAAGAGCACGCTGTTCCGCGCGATGCTGGGGCTTGGACCACTCGATGCCGGCACGATCGAGTTCACCCCGCGTCTCGATCGGGGCGGTCTGCTCGCCCGCACGGGCTACGTCCCCGACACGCTCTCGATCTACGACTGGATGACGGTCGGTCGCGCGCTCGACTTCGCCGCACGATGCCAGCCGCGGTTTGATCAGACTTGGACGAATGAAATTCTCGCACTCCTTGCACTGGACCGTTCGAAGTCCGTGCGGTCGCTCTCGCGCGGCATGCAGGCGCGTCTTGCGTTCGTCCTCGGACTCGCGCATCGCCCGGATCTCGTCTTGCTCGACGAGCCATTGCTCGGTGTCGATGCCATCACGCACGACAGCGTGCTTGAAGTGCTCGCTCGGATGCGCGCACGCGATGGCACGACCGTCATCATCGCGACGCATCAACCTGGCGACCTCGCACGCCTCGTTGATCGTGTGGTCTTCGTCGAACGGGGACGGGCCCACACGTCCATCGCGATCGACGACCTCGTGGATCGCACCAAACGCATCGTGGTGCATGGCGCGAACGCTGGAACTCGACTCAGCGCATCATGCGAGTTCTCACCGGAAGCCGGTGTCCTGCTCATGCGCAGCACGCAGGATGGTTCCGCGTCTCAACTCACCGTGACCTTCGATGGCGATGCGCACGCCGTCGAGGAGGCCATCCGCGAGATCGCGCCGGAAGCGCGCATCAGTCGCGTCGATCTCACGATCCATGAA
This sequence comes from Phycisphaerales bacterium, assembly GCA_044346895.1. GTDB lineage: Bacteria > Planctomycetota > Phycisphaerae > Phycisphaerales > SM1A02 > QWPT01. The sequence continues at coordinate 7,502 of JBIIYI010000108.1, read as the reverse complement.
GCATGCGCGGATCGACTCCGTGCACTGGAGGTGAAGCCATGAGCACTCTCGCTCCGCAGGCGGCACATCACGACGGTCCATCCAGCGGGAGCTCGTCTCGCGCCTCGCCGGCCGGCGGTTGGTCGACGTTCGCCACACTCTTCCTGAAGGATCTCGCGCTACTTCGTCCGATCTCGACGACCGTGATCGGGTTCGTGCTTCTCGCGACAGCGGTCGTTGCGGCGCTGCCACTTCTCGGCGTCTCGGCGCTTCGTTGGTTCGGCTATACCCGAAACGACGATCTCTTCGATCGACTCGATCCGGTGGCGTCGATTGCGCTCGTCGGTGGCGCCCTCATGCCGTTTCTTTGCGCACCGATGATCCTGCAGGGCGATCGAAGCCGAGGTGCTGGGAGTTTCTTCGCGACGCTCCCGATCAGTTGCACCACGCGCTGGATGTCGAAGCTCGCGGCCGCACTCGTCGTGGGGCTCGTGCCGTTCGTGCTCGCCGGGCTCCTTCGCGCGCCGAGTTTCGCGGTCAAGAGTGACGACATCTCGAACGCGATGTCCCTCGCTGCGCTCGCGTGGCTCGCTGGTGCCGCCGGCGCCGTCGTCGTTCGCGGCGTTCCGTCGGCGGCGATCCTGGGCGCGGCCCTCGCAGGCGCGATCGCGGCACTCGCATGGTCCGTTGCGGCGCTGATTCGATTGCCGATCTACAGGGGCGTCTTCGCATGGACCGGGTTCGATGCCGAATTCAATGACTATCTCGAGGGAAATCCCTTGGGGACGTTTTTGAAGAACGCCGCGCCCTCCCGAGCGGACTCGATGCCGATGTGGTTGTTGATCACGACGGTCGTCGCGGCGCTTCTGCTCGTCCTTTGGATGGGGCGGAAGATCGTGGTCAACGGAAGTGAGCCGGTTCGCAAGTTCCGGGGTGTCCTGGTCGGCGTTTGCGCGATCGCCCTCTCGGGAAGCGTCGTGGCGGGGGTGCTCCAGGCGGATCACGCGTGGCGCTTCGTGCGCAGGAATGCTCCGAATCACGAGCGGATGAGGCTTGGATTCGAGGCCATGGACAGGCTTCCGACCGACGAACTCTTCCGAAGCTGGATAGAGCAGCTTGCGTCGTCGACCGGTTCTCCGGAGGACGCGCTGCTCCGGTGGGTCAAGCGGTCGAGTCTCACGGTGCTCCCCGAGCCCATGCCCGACTTGGGGCGTTACTACGAGAACTTCGGGAAAACCTCCGCGATCAACAGGCGAATCCACGCCGATCCCGCGGCGTACGAGCGCATCGTGCGCGGAGTCGCTTCGGGCGAACTGCCGGCGACGCCCTGGGAACGCATGTCGGCAGCCGATGTCCTCGGCCCGTATCACCTCGCCGCCGCCGCCGCGCGAGTCCTCGCTTCGGAGCCGGAGGCCGTCGACAGACTGCGGGCGATCGACTCGCTTGCCTCCATCGTTCGACTCGATTCCGACCAGCATGGATACGCCTACTTCAGGGACGGCCTGAAGATGGCGCGTGACGGTACGCCGAGATTCTCGCTGAACCCCGCCTTCATGGAGAACTTCGTCGGGCAGGCGCGTGCGCGCGCGGTCGTGGCGCTGGTCGCACTCGAACATGCGCTTGCCCGGGCGGCGCGCGATGGCGACGGCGCGCGACTCGCCGATCGCTTCGGTGGGCCCGCGCCGGTCGTCGATCTGGAGATCCTCGTGAAGGCTCGTGCCGCAGTCGAGCGTCCGATGCCTGAGATCCGCGCGTGGGTCGAGCAGGCCCGCGCGCGGAGCGTCGATCCGGCCGACGTCGAGGCTGCCCATGCCGTCTCAGTCGCGAGATCCGTCACCGACGCGGAACTCGAGACCATTCGACGCGGTGCCGAGCGCCCCATCTCCGAACTGTTCGACGCGGCCGAGACCGACCCCGTCTACACGCGTGGTGCGAGCGGCGGTTGAGTTTCCATCGGGCATGGGGCCATCGATCCCGCGATCGGCACGCATCCCTCCCGACGAAAAGCGCCCGCATCGCTGCGGGCGCTTCTCGTTCGATGGGTTGGTCGCCGCCGGGCGCGCCCGGCGGCGCGCAAGGTCACTCCGCGGCTTCGGCGACCGCGGGCTCGGAGGCGCCGGCCGTCTCGGCGGCGGGCTGCGTCTTGCGGAGCGCGATCTCGTCGGCGAGCTGCTGGCGGCCTTCCATCGCCGCCATCTGCTCGGCGGTGAGGTGGTCGGCGCGCGTGATCATCGAGCGGAGGAGCTTCTCGCTGAGTCGCGCGTCGCGCTCGATCGAGGCGAGCTTCTGCGCGTCGCACTTGAAGTACGCGAGGAAGTAGACGCCGCGCTTGTTGCCCTTGATGTCGTAGGCGAGACGGCGCTCGTCCCACTTGCAGAGGCTCACGATCTCGGCGCCGCCCTTCGAGAGCACCTCGAGGACGTGGTCGGCGGCCGACTGGAGGTCGGCGGCGACCGTCTGCGGGAAGAGGAACATGCCTTCGTAGGCGTAGTTTCGGGTTTCAGCCATGGTTCTTTCCAATCTGTGTGCTGCGCGGGGCAGCGGGTTGTTGCGTGGTTCGGTTCGGCCGGATGCGAACTGCTCAGTTCCGGCCCGTCTGACTCTCGTCGCCGTCCGGCTTCGGCGGAGGCGGCTTCGCGGACTTCGCCGACGCGTCGTCCGCGCGGCGGTTGAAACGGTTCATGGCCTCGGTGATCCCGCGGGCGATCCAGCATTCCGCCGCCTCGCAGGCGAGGCCGATGGCCTCGTCGACGAGCGGCTGCTGGTCGTCGCGGAACCGTCCGAGCACGTAGTCTCGCTGCGGGATCCGCCCCGGCGCGTCGACGCCGATGCGGCAACGCGGGTAGCGGTTGGTCCCGAGCTTCGACTCGATGTCGGCAAGGCCGTTGTGCCCGCCGGCGCTGCCGTCCATGCGGAGCCGGATGGCGCCGCAGGGGAGGGCGATGTCGTCGACGATCACGAGAAGGTCGCGCGTCGCGTCGAGCTTGTAGAACCGGATCGCCTCGACGACGGTGGAGCCCGAGAGGTTCATGTAGGTCATCGGCTTGAGAAGGAGCACCTTCTCGCCGCCGACCTCGCCTTCCGCCGCGAGCGCCTGGAAGCGCGCGCGCGCGGCCTGCGAGGGGTCGCCGATCCGGCGCGCGAGGCGATCGACGCAGTCGAAGCCGACGTTGTGCCGGGTCCGCTGGTATTCGAGGCCTGGGTTGCCGAGTCCGACGACGATCTTCATGGAGTCTCTCGTGCTCGATCGAAGGGCTGCCTCGGGAAACGCTCCCGCAGGCCGATCGGTTCCTTGCGCAGCGCGGCGCGCGGAGGGGATTACTTCTTCTCCTCCTTCTTGGCGGCCGGAGCGGCGGCGGCGGCAGCCGGGGCTGCTGCGGCAGCGGCGCCGGCGGCGGGAGCGGCGGCTTCCGCGGCAGCCTCTTCCTTCACGGTCTGGACGCGGACGATCACGGCGTGCGGATCGGTGGCGAGGGTCGTTCCGGCGGCGAGCTTGAGGTCGCTGGCGGTGAAGGTCTCGCCCGTCATCGTCGTCATGTCGACGCGGAGCTGCTCGGGGATGTCGCGCACCTTGCAGGAGATCTGGACGTCCGCGAGCTCGTGCACGACGACCGTGCCCGACTTCTTGGCGGCCTCGGGCGCGCCGTAGAACTCGAGGCTGACGGTGACGGTGACGATCTCGTCGAGGTTCACGCGCGCGAGATCCATGTGGATCACGTCGTCACCGAGGAAGCCGAACTGCAGGTCCTTGACCAGGCAGGTCTCGGTCTTGTCGCCGATGGTGAGATTCATGACGTGCAGACCGCGACGGAGGGCGCCGACGGTGATCTTCTCGTCGACGTGCACCGAGAGCGGCTCCGAGCCGTGACCGTAGATGACCGCCGGGAGGCGGCCCGCCGCGCGAAGGCGCTTCGAGTAGCGGCTGCCGAGGCGATCGCGGTGCGTGGCCTCGATGGTGGGGACTTCCTTTGCCATGTGTGACTCTCCGAAACTGAAAAAGGGTGAATGAAGCGAAAGAGGAACGCGCTACCGCTTGACGCCTGCGCCATGGCGGAAGAGCGCGGAGATGGACTGGTCGTGGTGGATGCGGTGGATCGCCTCGCCGAGGAGCGTGGCGACGCTGAGCACCTCGAGCTTCGACTCGAGGGCCTTCGTGCGCGCGCCGCAGGGAATCGTGTCGGCGACGACGACCTTCGAGATCGGGCTCTCGAGGAGCCGCTGCATCGCGAGGCCGACGAGGACGGGGTGCGTGCACGCCGCGACCACGTCCTTCGCGCCGCGCTCGACGACGAGCTTCGCCGCCTCGCAGACCGTGCCCGCGGTCGAGATCATGTCGTCGAACATCAGCACCGTGCGGCCCTCGACGTCGCCGATCAGGTTCTTGACCACGACCTTCGAGCCGGACTGGCGGCGCTTGTCGATGATCGCGAGGTCGCACTGGAGGATGTTCGCGAACATGTTCGCGACCTTCACGTTGCCGACGTCGGGCGAGACCACCACCACGTCGCCGAGCGACGCGCGGATCGAGAGGAAGTGGTCGGCGAGGACGGGCGCCGCGCTCACGTGGTCGACGGGGATGTCGAAGAAGCCCTGGATCTGCGCGGCGTGGAGGTCCATGCAGAGGACGCGGTCGATGCCCGCGGCGACGATGAGGTTCGCGACGAGCTTCGCGGTGATCGGCACGCGGCCCTCGTCCTTGCGGTCCTGGCGCGCGTAGCCGAAGTAGGGGATCACGGCGGTGATGCGCTTCGCGCTCGCGCGGCGGAGGCAGTCGATGAAGACGAGGAGCTCCATCAGGTTGTCGTTGACCGGCTCGCACGTCGAGAGGACGACGTAGACGTCGCGGCCGCGCACGTCCTCGTCGACCTTCACCATCGTCTCGCCGTCGGGGAAGCGCGTGACGGTGCCGAGGCCGACCGGAAGGTCGAGATGCGCGCAGATGCCCGCGGTCAGTTCGCGCGTGCTGGTGCCGCCGAAGATCTTGAGATGGTTGCGGTCCGCGGAGCTCACCGCGCACCTCCCGCCGCCGACCCGTGGCGCCGGCGGAGGATCGCGTCGACTTCCGCGAGCTGCACGGGATCGTTCACCGAAAGCACGTCTTCCGGCGGCACCGCGTCGACCGCGGAGACGGTGCGGCCGTCCTTCCGCAGGATCTCGAAGACGTCGGTGATGTAGTACTCGCCGCTCGCGTTCCTGTTCCCGACGCGCGCGAGCGCGCCGAGCAGTTCGTCGGTGCGGAAGCAGTAGTAGCTCGGGTTGATCTCGCAGATCGCGCGCTCGGCGTCGGTCGCGTCCTTCTGCTCGACGATCCGCGCGAGCTTGCCCGCGGCGTCGCGCACGATGCGGCCGTAACCCTTCGGTTCGGCGATGACGCTGGTCGCGAGCGTGGCCGCGGCGTGCTCGCGGCGGTGGAGATCGAGGAGCGTCGCGAGCGTTTCGGGCCGGATCAGCGGTCCGTCGCCGCAGAGGACGAACGCGTCGGTCGACGCCGCGTCCTTCTCGATGTTCGCCTTCGCCATCATGACCGCGTGGCCTGTGCCGAGCTGCTCGGTCTGGAGCGCGAACTCGACGTCCTTCACGCCCGCGAACGACTCGCGCACGAGTTCGGCGCCATGGCCGATCACGAGCACGATCTTCGTGGCGCCCGCGGCGCGCGCGGCATCGACCACCCAGTGCACCATCGGCCGGCCGACCGCGTGGTGCATGACCTTCGGCAGGTCCGACTGCATGCGCGTGCCCTTGCCGGCGGCGAGGATCACGGCGACGAGACCGCGTCCCTGCGCGTGGCGGGCGGTCGAGGCTGCATGCGTGCTCGGTTGGGTCGTCATGTCGGCACTTCGCGTGCCGCGCGTTGTGATGCAGGGGGGCGACGATGCGTCGTGAACTGGCCCGCTTGGATTCGAACCAAGACAAAGTGGACCAAAACCACTTGTGCTACCGTTACACCACGGGCCAAAGTGCGGTCGTGACGCAGGTCGCGCCGACCGAGGAACTCTGGATTCGCCGAAACATCGGCGCCCGTCGCCCGGACCGAAAAGCTGCACTCCTGCGCGCGGACGCTTCCTCTTGCTGGGGTCGCTGTGGCGACCGGGTGACTCTCGACGCCGCGGGCACCAACGTGGTGTCCGCGTCCGCGGCGAGGTCAGGGTCGTTCGGGTTCGTCCTGAGGACGATCCGACGGCCGAGGGGCCTGCGCGCGGCCTTCGGGCAGACCGGAACGCAACCGGTCTGTCCTCCTCCAAGGCTGGGGCACCGGCGAGGCCGCTTTGGTGCTCCATGCGAGGCCAACGCTTTCGCGCAGTCCTCGACGGCCCATCTCGGGAGGGCCGCGCAAGGTAGCGAAACCGCCGCGTCGGATCAACCGTGCGCGATGTTTCGGTGTTCCGATGGGTGACGACGCAGGGCGTCGTGGAATCGTGACCCCACGGGATCGGAGCCCGGCCAGCCCGCGTGACTCTCGAGTCCCCGCCGCGCGTCCGAGAAGTCTTCGAGCGGGCCCGTCGCGGTACGCTTTCGACATGAGCGCCTCAGCAAACGCCGTCCCCGGGCAGCCCTCGCAACTCGTCTCCTTCGACCCCGCCACCGGCGAAGCCGTCGGAAGCGTGCCCGTCACGCCGGTCGACGCGATCCCTCGCCTCGTCCATCAGGCGCGTGAAGCGCAGCGCGGGTGGGCTGCGCTGACGTCCGCCCAGCGCGCCGACATCCTTCGTCCCACGGCGGCGCGGCTCAAGGCCGAGGCGCGGCGGCTTGGCGAACTCGCCTCGCGCGAGATGGGCAAGCCGCTTCCGGAGGCGGTCGGCGAGGCGAACTACTGCGCCGACGGCATGGCGGGGGAACTCGACGAGATCGTCGCAGCGCTCGCCGACGTGGTGCGCGAGGACGCGCGCGTCCGCAGCATCCTTCGCCATGCGCCGCTCGGCGTCTGCGCGGCGATCACGCCGTGGAACTTCCCGATCCTCATGCCGCACCAGTCGGTGCTTCCCGCGCTCGTCGCCGGAAACGCGGTGCTGCTCAAGCCGAGCGAGGAGACGACGCTCGTCGCGTGCGAGTACGCGAAGATCCTCAACGAAGTCCTGCCGACCGGCGTGCTGACGCCCGTCTTCGGCGACGGCGCGCAGGGGCGCGCGCTCGTCCTCGCGGACGTCGACCTCATCGTCTTCACCGGTTCGCGCGAGACCGGCAAGCGCATCCTCGCCGACGCGGGTCCAGGGCTGAAGCGCGTGATCCTCGAACTCGGCGGGAAGGACCCGCTCGTCGTGCTCGACGACGCCGATCTCGACGCGGCGGCGGCGTTCGCGGTGCGCAACAGCTTCCGCAACGCCGGGCAGGTGTGCGTGAGCACCGAGCGGATCTACGTGGCGGAAGCGGTGCGGGACGAGTTCCTGCGCCGGATGGTCGAGCGGACGAGGGCCCTGAAGCAGGGAAATCCGCGGGAAGAAGGGGTGAATCTCGGCCCGATGGTCAGCGCTCGGCAGAAGGCGAAGGTGGTCGCGCAGATCGACGCCGCGGTCGCGGCCGGCGCG
>JBIIYI010000107.1:0-8382 GCA_044346895.1 Phycisphaerales bacterium | reverse complement strand
TCTCCCGGCCTGCGAGCTCGGCGACCATCGCGCTCGTGATGCCCGTGACGAGCCGCGCCGACGCGTAGTCGTCGCCGACGACCGAGCGATACCACGCGACGGTGTCGTAGTTCGAGTGGTAGCTCGTCCCCTCGCCGCCGCCCGCCGAGAGCGCGATGCTCGGAATGCCCGCGTGACACCAGAACGCGACGTGATCGCTCCCTCCGCCGAGGTCGCCGTACGAAGGAGAGCCGTCCGCGCCCCTGCCCCACGCGTCGAGCGCGCTGCCCTCGCCGCGCGCTCCGGGCGCCGCGGCGATGGCCGCATCCACCCGCGCACGAAGCGTCGGCGAAACCCCCGCGCCCGGCTTGAGCCCCATCGCCGCCATATCGAGGTTGATGTACGCCACCGCGCGCCGCGCGAGCCCTTCCGCGTCCCGCTCGACGAACTCGCTCGAACCGAAGATGCCGTATTCCTCGGCGCCCCAGGCGCAGAAGACGAGCGTGCGGTCGGGCCGCTCGCCGCGCCGCGCGAGTTCGCAGAAGTTGCGCGCGCTCTCGAGCATGCAGATCGTCCCGGCCAGCGGATCGGCCGCGCCGAAGCACCAGGCGTCGTGATGGGCGCCGACGATGACCTCCTCGTCCGGCAGCGTCGCGCCGCGGAGGCGCGCGATCACGTTCGCGGTGCGCGTCACCTCGCGCGTCTGCTCGACCTCCATGCGCAGGCGGAGCGCGTCATCGGTCAGCCGGTAGCCGCACGGAAGCCCGCCGCGCCACGCCTCCGGAGCCTCGGGGCCCTTCATCCGCGCCAGGATCTGGGCCGCCGCGCCGTAGCCGATCGGCTGCACCGGAATCTTCGGAAGCCGCAGCATCGACTCGTCGAGGCGCCGCGCGCCCTCCGAGGCGAAGACTCCCGGCGTCAGCGGATCGCCGACGTAGGGCAGCGTGATGAGCGAGCCTCGCTGGATGCACTCGGGGTTCGCCCAGCCCCCGCCGTCCGGCCAGGTCTTCCCGCGCTTGTCGCCGCTGTCGGCGGGGTCGGTGAAGATGACGAGGCCGACGCAACCCGCGGCCTCCGCGAACTTCGCCTTGTAGCCGCGGAAGTTCCCGCCGTACCGCGCGAGCGCGATCTTCCCTCGCGGATCGACGCCGAGCGATGCGAGCTGCTCGAAATCCTCCTTGCGGCCGTAGTTCACGTAGACGACGCCAGCTTCGGCGACGCCGGAACCACTCCACGCGTTCCACGCGATGTCGAGATCGGGATGCGCCGTCGCGGGGTCGATCGCGAGGTTCGGCTCGGTCACGCCGAGCGCGAGCACTCCGCGACGGGCGCCCGGCGCGGACGGCTGCGCCTGCGGCAGGAGTTCCGCGGGCGCGACGATTTCGAGCTTCGCGCGCACAGGCCGGGCGAGCAGCGGGAAGAACTCCTGCACCTCGACTTCGAATCCCTCGAGCGGCGTGCCATCCTCCGAGATTCCCATCGCGCGGAACTCGGCGACGAGCCGCTCGATCGTGCGCGCGTCGCCCGGCGTTCCCGCGACATGCGGCTCCGACGCGAGCAGTTCATGCACGCGCGCGAGGTTCGCGGCATTCGGCATGCGCGAGACGGCCGCGGCATCGGGCGGAGCGGCGAGGAGGAGGAGTGTGAGGCACGCGACGGACGTCATGGCGGAGTGCTCCGGGTTCAGTGCTCGTAGTAGTCGAGATCGCGGTGGAAGGTCTCCTCGAGAAGCGACGTCGCCACGATCCCGATCGCGACGCACGCGAGACCGAGGTAGAGCGTCGCCCGCACGGGGTCGAGGCCCGGCGCGTCGGAGGTTCCCTTCAGCATGAGCCAGATCGAGGTGATCGGCACAGCCATGGCGCGCACGAAGTTGGGCGCGCTGGTCGCGGCCGTCGCGCGGAGATTCGTGCCGAACTGCTCGCTCGCGGTCGTGACGAAGATCGCCCAGTAGCCGGTGGCCGCGCCCACCACGCACATCATCGCGTAGAAGTGCCACGCACTCCTCGGCGCGATCTCGAAGAAGAGCCAGATGGCCGCGGCGAGCCCCACGAGGAAGGCGAGCATCGTGCGCTTCCGGCTGCGGATCACCTGCGACATCACGCCGCTCGCGACATCTCCGACGACGACGCCCACGTACGCCCAGAAGATGACGCGCGGCGGTTCGATCGGCTCCGCGATCTTCATCGAACGTCCGAGTTCAGGCGCGAAGACGAACATCACGCCGCCGACGAACCAGATCGGCATGCCGCAGAGGATGACGAGGAGGAAGCGCCCCGCGCGCCGCGGCGGCCAGAGGAGCTGCAGCGGGTTGCCGCGACGGAGACGACGTCCGTCGAGCGCGTGCGCGCCCGACTCCGCGCGCGCGCGCGTCGCCTCGAAGAGACCGCTTTCCGCGACGCCGATCCGGAGGACGAGGAGCGCGAGACCCATCACGCCGCCGAGCAGGTAGCAGTGGTTCCACGCGAGGTACTTCCCCGCGACGCCGGCGGCGACCGCGCCGCTGAGTCCGACGACCGCGACGAACGCCGTGCCGATGCCGCGCTTCGCGGTGGGAAGGATCTCGGCGACCAGCGTGATGCCCGCGCCGAGTTCGCCCGCGAGCCCGAAGCCCGCGACGAAGCGTAGCACCTCGTACTGCCACACGTCCGTGACGAACGCGTTGAGGATGTTCGCCACCGAGTAGAGGAGGATCGATCCGAAGAGCGTCTTCAGTCGTCCGAAACGGTCGCCCAGCATGCCGAACGCGATGCCGCCGAGCAGCATGCCGATCAGCTGGAGGTCGAGGAGACGCTTGCCGACGGCCGTCAGCTGGTCGGGATCGGTGATGCCGATCGCCTTCAGGCTCGGGACGCGGAGGATCGAGAAGAGGACGAGGTCGAAGAGGTCGACGAAGTAGCCGAGCGCCGCGACGGCGACAGCGAGCCGAACCCGCGTCGGGGATGGAGCGGCCTGCGACATGCGCCCATCCTACGGGAATCGGCTAGGCGGCCGCGGGCGTCGATGCCGGTCGATCCTTCGCGGCGGATGCGGTCCTGCGCCGGGAGAGCCAGTTCCACGCATGCAGGACGAACGCGAGCGGCAGAAGGACGAGCAGCACCCGCACCGTCCAGGTGAGCGTATACGCGGTCCGGAAGATCCACGGAGCCGTCCGATACAGCATGTCGTACTGCTCGGGCGTCACATGCGTCTCCGGGAAGATGCCGATGACGATCGCCCACGCGGCGAAGACGACGCGCTCGTAGGTCGGAAGCCCGACATCCACGTGCCAGCGCTCGAGGTACTGCAGGTACCGGGCGATCTGCTCCCCCTCGACGGCGCCGATCACGACGGTCTCGAGGTAGCTCCCGTAGTAGTCCGAGGCATCGTCGACCCGTGGCGAGAGCTTCAACAACCCGCACGCGAAGGGAGGCGCGCCTCGAAACTCCGGGAGATCGATCGGAACGTCGCGCAACGTGGGCAGGGCGCCCTCCAGCAGATCCACGATGCCGACGCGCACCTCTCCGTCGAGCGTGTAGCGCGTGCGGACGATGGTGTGCCCCTTGCCCTCCAGGAAACCGTCGATGGGGAGGAGATCGACGCGCTGGAGAGGGATGTCGTTCCCGACGAGATACCAGCTGAGCGCGCGCGACTTGTTGGCGCAGTTTCCACGACCCTGCTTGATGCAGGCCTCGAACAACTGGCTGGGTCGGACCAGGTTCACGCGTTCCGACCCGCGGAACGGGATCGAGTTGACGAATCGTCGGACATCGAGCGCGCCGCCCGACTCCCAGTCGGGATCCTGCAGCGGCGTCGAGGTCAGCGCCATCGCCTTCTGGAAGGCCACCGGATACGTCGAGACGAAGTAGGTCACCGCCGCCAGCACGATCGAGAGACCGAGCAGCGTGAGGAGATCGGTGACCAGGAGAATCCGACGCAGCAAGGCTCTTGGTTCGCACGGCAACGAAACGAGGATCCCTTATCGGCAGGAAAACCGCGCTGACCGAAGTCGAACGTGTCGTCCCGTCGCCGGAGGTCACGATACCGACTGCGGCATCGCCGGGAGGTATCGAATAACAACACCACGCCTCGGGTTGGAAAGACCCGCCTCCGCGGAATGGCGTGCACGACTTGAGGAGCGCGATGCGTTACACTGCCCGCCCTTCAGGACAGGTGTCCGAGCGGTTGAAGGAGCAGCATTGGAAATGCTGTATACGGGTATCCCCTGTATCGGGAGTTCGAATCTCCCCCTGTCCGCTCCTGAGAACCCCGCGGCGAGCACTCCTCGCCGCGGTGTCATTTTGGCCTCAGCGCCCGGCCGAGGGGAGGAATCCGCACGCGAGGAGTTGCGCGCGCGCGGCAGCGTCCCAGCCGCGGTTGGCGGCGGGGCTGGCGGGCGATGGATGGAGGACGGTCGCGATCGGCGGAGCGTCGTCGCCGAGCGCGGCGGCCGCGCGCTCGGAGGCGAACGCGCCGACTCCGATGACGATCGAAGGCGAGAGCGCTGCGACGATCTCGCGAAGCGCCGCGTCGCAGGCCGCGCCGATCGCCATCTGGTCGGCGCGCGGCAGCTTGTCGGGCGTGAGGTTCGCGCCGGAGTCGGTCATGAAGGCGAGCGGGCACCAGTTCCAGACGAAGCCCTCGCGGAAGAACGCCTCGCGCGAGCCGAACTCTGCCGACATGAAGCCCCAGAAGCGTCGGCCGCTCACCTCGCTTCGCGCGCAGGCGAGCCCCTCGATCGGCCGCTTCGGATGCTCTTCGCGCGGCCGCTTCACCACGGCGTCGATCTTCAGGAACTCCCGCACCGCGGCGACCTCGCCGAACGGCACGCCGGTCTGCGCCATGCCGAACGGCCCTGGATTCATGCCGAGGAAGAGCGCCCTCGGCTTCGGCCGCGCGAGCGCGAGGTACATCTCGTGCGGCGCGCGCGCGTAGTCGAGCGGGTTGTAGACCGCTGCGACCGGCGCGCGGAAGCGCATCGCGTCGACCGCGCGCGAGAGCCGGCGCGACGCGCGCACGAGCGCGGCGATGGTGTCGGCGCGCGACGTCACGGCGCGGGCGTCGTCGCGGTTGCGGCCGCGGGCGCCGCGGTCTTGTGGACGCCGACGTGCGTCAGCGCCGGACACGCGCGGCTGTCGAGGATCTCGATGCGGAGGTACTTCGCCTTCGTCTCCGGCACGCGCACGATCCGCTTGTGGCCGACGGTCGTTCCCTCGGCGAGCGTCACCCAGTCGCGGTGGTTGTTGCTCGGATCCGCGGGGACGGACGCGCGGAACGCCTTCACGCGCTGACCGAGCCACGTGGGCTCGGCGAGCACGACGCGGTCGAACGGCTTCGTCGGATCGAGCTCGACCTCGATCATCGCGCGCGTCGCGCCGTCGCCCGTCGCCCAGTAGGTCTTCGGATCGCCGTCGACCGCCTTGTCGCTGCCGAACGGTTCCGGCCGCGGCTTCTCGTTCGCACCGCGCGGCACGGAGCCGCGGATGTCGTCGCTCGCGGTCGGGCGACCGCGCGCGAGATCGGTGCCCTCGCCGTACGTCGCGTCGACGAGCGCGCGCAGGCCGAGCACCGCCGCGGCGTCGTTCTCGTGGATCAGTCCGCGGCGATCGACGGGGAAGTTGAGGTGGAAGTTCGCGTTGTGGCCGACGCTGCGCTCCCAGAGGTCGAAGAGCTTCGCGGGCGTCTTCACCTTGTCGTCCTCGTGCGCGTGGTAGAACCAGCCCGGACGGATCGAGACGTCGCACTCGGCGGGAATCCACGACTCGCCGTCGATGTCGCCTTCGTTGAGCGACTTCGTCGAGGGCGGATTGTCGTTGCCGATGCCGTGGCCCTCGGCCTTGAGCATCGACCAGCACGTCTCGCCGGCCCAGCCCTGCTCGTTGCCGACCCAGCGGATGTCGGGGCCGACGTCGCTGAACATCACGGCGTCGGGCTGCAGTTCGCGCACGACCGCTCGGAAACTCGGGAAGTCGTACACCTGCCGCTTGCCGTTCGGTCCTTCGCCGCACGCGCCGTCGAACCACACCTCGAACACCGGCCCGTACTGCGTGAGCACCTCGCGCAGCTGCTGGCGGAAGTACTCGTTGTACTCCTCGCCCGTGCCGTACTTCGGGTTGTTGCGGTCCCAGGGCGAGAGGTAGACGCCGAACTTCAGGCCGCCCTCGCGGCAGGCGTCGGAGAGTTCGCGCAGGACGTCGCCCTTCCCGCCCTTCCACGGGCTGGATGCGACCGAGTGCGTCGACAGCTTCGTCGGCCAGTTGCAGAAGCCGTCGTGGTGCTTGGCGGTGATGACGACGCCCTTCATCCCCGCGTCCTTCATCACCTTCACCCACTGGCGGCAATCGAGCGCCGACAGGTTGAAGACGTCCGCCGGCTCGTCGCCGTGACCCCACTCCTTGTCGGTGAAGGTGTTCGGACCGAAGTGGATGAACCCCGTGTACTCGAGGTCCTTCCACGCGAGCTGGCGGGGCGAGGGCAGCGGCCCGATCGGCGCGGGAGGCTGCGTGTCGTTCGGATGCGGTGCGGTGGCGCTGTTCGCGATCATGGCGGCTGCGAGAAGTGCGAGCATGGGAGGTTCCGGCCTGCGGCCCGAGGTTGACGCGTGCGGACGCGGGACGCAGACTACCCGCAACTCGGCAAGGAGGCGCGATGCGGACGGCGAACGGACAGGCGGGATCGGGCTTGGGACGAACGGCGGGAAACGCCGCGGATCGCATCGTGCGCGGCGGCGTCTTCAAGACGGCCGTCCTCGGCGCGATCCTCGCCGGCGCGGTCATCGTCGGGCTCGAGACGGTACCTTCCGTCCACGATTCGTTCGGCGGCGCGCTCGTCGCGATCGACCGCGTGGTGCTCGCGATCTTCGTGCTCGAGGTCGTCCTCAAGATCGCGGCGGAAGGAAGGCGCCCGTGGCGCTACTTCGCCGATCCGTGGAACGTCTTCGACTTCGCGGTGACGGCGATCTGCCTCCTGCCGCTCCACGCGCAGTTCGCGCAGGTGCTGCGGCTAGGTCGCGTCGCGCGGAGCCTGCGGCTCGTCACGGCGCTGCCGCGGCTGCAGCTCATCGTGGGCGCGCTGCTCCGCAGCCTGCCGAGCTTCGGCTGGATCACGCTCCTCCTCTTCACGCTGCTCTACGCCTACAGCGTGATGGGCGTCTTCCTCTTCGGCGGGAACGACCCGGAGCGCTTCGGCTCGCTCTGGTCGAGCATGCTCACGATGTTCAGCGTGCTCACGCTCGAGGGCTGGTTCGACATCATGCGCGACCAGATGGCGGGCCTGCCGCGGACCGACGGCGGAGAGATCGAGACGGCGCCGCTCGTCGCGCCGCTCTACTTCGTGAGCTTCATCCTGTCGGGCACGATGATCTTCCTGAATCTCCTCGTCGGCGTGATCGTGAACAGCATGAGCGAGATGCCGGGGAACGAGGCCGACGAGAGGGTGCGCGAGGCCGCCGCCCCGCCTGCGGACGCGTCGCGCGCAGCCGCGCACGCCGCCGCGTCGCGCGCAGCCGCGTCGCCGCTTCCGAGCCTGCATGCCCCCGGCGCCGAGCAGGCGCACGTGACGCTGCTCGTCGAGCGGCTTGCGCGCATGGAGGCGATGCTCGCGGAACTGCGGGCGGAACTGCGGCAGCGCGGCGGCGCGGAACGAGCCGGATAACCGCTGAGACGGACCGTTTCGGTCCGCGTCACGACCGGTGCGGCATCCGCGTTTCCGTGGTATTCTCCCCGCCCCTCTCGGGCTATAGCGCAGCTTGGTAGCGCGTTTGACTGGGGGTCAAAAGGTCGTGGGTTCAAATCCCGCTAGCCCGACTGAAGACACGCGAGGCCGCACGGCCTCGCGTTGTCGTTTTTGGTCCGCCGATGCGAACACGGGAAGCGTCGTGCGACGCGCCCTACGGATTCGTTGCAGGATGTGCGCCGTTCGCGCGAATCAATCCGCCGCGCACGCACCCCAGCTCGCGAGGAGGAGGCTCAGGTCGGACGCACCGACCTGCCCGTCGCCGTCGATGTCGGCGATGCAGGAGCCGCTGCACGGGCCCCAGGTCACGAGCAGCGCGCTCAGGTCCGCCGCGTTCACGATGCCATCTGGGAAGAGATCCGCAGGGCACGGCGGCGCATCGGGTACCACGATGATGTCAGCGGGGTTCGAGACCGTGCCCACGATCGTCGCCGCACGCGTGTAGATCCGGTAGCCGTTCGTCGTAAGCGTCGCGCCTGCGGGTACGAACAGTTCGTTCGTGTAGATCGCTTCGGCCGTCTTCCCCGGCACGTTGTTGTGGTTGTCTTCGAGCGAGACATTTGCGCCCGCGCGGATGCGCAGCGCGCCGACGAGATAGTTCGTCGTCGCGAAGCCGTCGTCGATCGCGCCGAAATCGCGCGCGAAGACCTCGAGCGACTGTACCGGACTGTCGCCGACGCCCGACATCTC
>JBIIYI010000106.1:0-8396 GCA_044346895.1 Phycisphaerales bacterium | reverse complement strand
GACCTCCTCGATGTTCGAGAGGACCTTCTCGTACTGCGAGTTGCGCGTCGCGACGAACACGACGGGCATCCCGTTGTCGATGAGCGCGATCGGGCCGTGCTTCATCTCCGCCGACGGCATGCCCTCGGCGTGGATGTACGAGATCTCCTTGAGCTTCAGCGCACCCTCGAGCGCGACCGGATAGTTCACGCCGCGGCCGAGGAAGAGCCAGTTCTCGCGGTGGATGTACTTCGCGGTGGCCGTGCGGATGCGGCCCGACCACTCGAGCGCGCGCTCGATCTTCGACGGGATCGCCTCGAGCTCGCGGAGCAGGTTCGACACGTACTCCTGCGAGAGGTAGCGGCGGCGGCCGATGAAGGTCGCGAGCATCGAGTTCACGAGCACCTGGCCCGTGAACGCCTTCGTGCTCGCCACGCCGATCTCGGGACCGACGCGCAGGTAGACGCCCGCGTCCGTCTCGCGCGCGATCGACGAACCGACGACGTTCACCACGCCGAGCGCGAGCGCGCCGCGCTGCTTCGCCTCGGTGAGCGCCGCGAGCGTGTCCGCGGTCTCGCCCGACTGGCTGACCGCGATGACGACGGTGCCGTCCTCGACGATCGGATTGCGGTAGCGGAACTCGCTCGCGAAGTCGTGCTCGGCGTGCACCTTGGCGAGGTCCTCGAAGAGGTACTTGCCGATCATGCACGCGTGGAGCGCGGTGCCCTGCCCGACGAAGACGACGCGCTTCGCGTTCGCGAGGGCGCGCGCGTGCTGGCCGACGCCGCCGAGGCGGATCTCACCCTTCGCCACGTCCACGCGGCCCTGGAGCGTCATCCGCAGCGCGCGCGGCTGCTCGAAGATCTCCTTGAGCATGAAGTGGTCGTAGTGGCCGAGCTCGATCTGCTCGAGGTCGAACTCGAGCTCGCGGATCTCCGCGGTGATCTCGATGTTGTCGACGGTGGTCGTGCGGAAGCCCTCGCGCGTGATGCGCGCGACGGAGTAGTCGTTCAGCGCGATCGCCTGCGTCGTGTGCGACACGATGGCGCTCGCATCCGACGCGACCACGTACTCGCCGTTGCCGACGCCGACCATGAGCGGCGAGCCCTTGCGCGCCACCACGAGGACGTCGGGCTCCTTCTCGCACACGACCGCGATCGCGTACGCGCCGGTCACCTCGCGCAGCGCCGCCTGCACGGCCCTCTCGAGGTCGCCGGCGTAGAGCTCGCCGATCAGGTGCGCGAGGACCTCGGTGTCGGTCTCGCCGTGGAAGACGTGGCCCTTCTCCTCGAGGTACTTCTTGAGCGCGGCGTAGTTCTCGATGATGCCGTTGTGGATGATCGCGATGCCGTGGCCGAGCTTCTCGTCGTCGCGGTGCGGGTGCGCGTTGCGCTCGGTCACGCCGCCGTGCGTCGCCCAGCGCGTGTGCGCGATGCCGATCGTGCCCTTGAAGCCGCCGCGCTCGCCGATGAGCTTCTCGACGTTCGCCACGCGTCCGACCGACCGCGCGATCTTCAGGCCGCCGTTCATCACGGCGACGCCCGCGGAGTCATACCCGCGGTACTCGAGGCGCTTGAGGCCCTCGAGGAGGATGTCTGTTGCCTGGCGACGTCCGATGTAGGCGACGATTCCGCACATGTGTTCGAGTTCCGATCGGGTCTGGTGAACGTGTCCACGAGGCCGGAAGGCCCGTGGGCGCGCGGAGATATCGGCTGAACGACCGCGGACCTCTTGCGAACGTCCGGACGAAACTTCATCCGCACGCGATCCGTGCGTGAAATCGACCGGACCTGACCCGCGCCGGACTCCACCCGGCTTCCTGCGACCGACGGATGGCCGATAACGGCCCGCCGCATCACGCGTCGAGCCGCTTGAGCCTCGCGCTACGGACCGACACGGTCGTGGGTTCACCACCGTGGATCTGGAATCCGATCTTTCCGCCCTTGGCGCGCTCCTTCGAGTCGTCGATCACGCGCGCGGTCGGCACGCCGTCGATGAAGTGGTCCATCCGGTTCCCGCGCGCGACCACGCGGTAGGTGCGCCACTCGCCCGTGTCGGGCGCGGCGGCCGCGGCCCCCTCGAGCGGCGCGGTGCTGCGGGCCCCGTCCGAAGCGATCGTGAGCGCCGTGCCGCGCTCGGCGAGGATGCCGCGTCCGCCCTCCTCGTAGCACATCGCCACGTAGGGCGAGTGCGGATGCGCGTCGATCTGCGGCCCGCGGAGGCGGTGCTCGCCGAACAGCTCGCTCCGGTACTGGACGCCCGAGTTGTTGCCGTTCACCTTGAGGACGACCTCGAGCTCGAAGTCGCGCACCTCGCCGTTCCACACGAAGAACGTGTTGTGCGGCACGGGATTCGCCTCCGTCGCGCGGCCGACGAGGACGCCGCCCTCGAGCGACCAGAAGCGCGGATCGAACGTGAAGCCGGCGGTCGAGGTTCCGTTGAAGATCTCGAGGTATCCGTCGTCGTCGGTCTTCACGAAGGCCGAGTCGCCCGCGTCGCCGCCCGCGCGCAGGAACGCGAGGAGGTCGAGGAGTTCCGCCTCGGAGAGCGTGTCGACGAGGTTCGCCGGCATCGGGGAGAGCGGGCTGCGCGAGGACGAGACGATGTCCGCCTTCGCGATCGTCTCGCGCGCATCCGACAGCAGGCTCGCGCGCACCTCGATCGCGTCGGCCGACTCGCCGACCTTGCGGCCCGTGACCACGCGGCCGTCCTTCAGGCGGAAGTCCGTGTTCTCGTACTGGTCGCTGATGGTGCGGCTCGGCTCGACGAGACTCGCCGCGAGATCCTCGAGCGAGAACCGCCGCGACACCGCGGTGAGTTCGGGCCCGCCGCTGCCGCCGATGCCGCCCGCGCGATGGCACTGCGCGCACTGCGTCGCGCGGTAGGCGCGCAGGCCTTCCGCGTGATCGCGGCCGCCCACCAGCTTCGGTCCGAGCGCGACGATCTCGGCCACGGTCCACGCGCGTCCCGGACCGCGCGGCGTCGGGAGCGAGGCATCGAGCGATCGGCCGCCGATCGCGGCGGCAAGCCGGTCGCGCTCGCCTTCTGGCGCATTCGAGACGAACTCCTCGGCGATCCGGTTGAGGAACCCGGCGAACGAGTTGCCGCCGGTCCCCTTCTTGAGCGCCGCGAGGCTGCGTCCGAACCGCTCGCGCAGGTCGGCCGTCCAGCCTGCCTTCGCATTGCGGATCGCATAGGCGATGCCGATCTTCTGCGTGGCGGGTGCGTTCGCGAGCATGTCGGCGACGGCCTTGCCGTACGGGCCGCCGCGCGCGAGCAGCGCCGCGTCCACCTGCTGCGGCGCGCTCGTCTCCGGCCGCTCGAGCAGCGCGACCGCGACGGCGACGGCCTCGGGCGCGCCGAACTTCGCGAGGAGATTCGCGCGGTGCATGTCGAGTTCCCACGCATCGCGCGCGCCCGAACCCGCCTCTTTCGCCGGGTAGTTCGCGAGCAGCGACGCACGGAGCGCGTCGCCGCCGCCGACCGAGGTCGAGCGCGACGCGAACCGGAGCATCCACAGCTCGCACGCGCGAAGCCACCCGCGCTCGAGCGCCGTTCCACGCACCGCGGGTTCGAGCGCGACGAGCCGTTCGGCCACGGGAGTTCCGTCGATGTCCGCGCTTCCCACGCGGCAGAGCGCCACGAGCGCGAGGATCGATGCCTGCGGATCAGTCGCGGCGAGCGCACGCTCACGCCACTGGGCTGGCGGCTGGTGCTCAAGCGCGATGCGCGCAGCGCTTCGCACACCCGCGTCCTGCGAGGAGAGCGCGGGGAATGCTGCGGCAACCGCGGCAGGGCCCGCGGCCCATTCCATCGGGCGATGGAACTTCTCGAGTTCGCGGCGTTCAACAAGCGCCGCGGGCACGGCCATCGGCGCGCGCTTGATCGCGATCGGATTCTCCGCGCGCACGCGGAACACCGCGCTCGGCAGGTTGCGTCCGCCCACCGAGAAGTACATCGATCCGTCCATCGCGACCGCATCGGTGAGCGGCAGCGGCCGACCTGCGACGAACGGCTCGACGCGGAACTTCGGGCTCGAGGCGTCGCGCGAATCGTCGGTGATGAAGCCCGCCCACATCGTGCCGAAGGTCCAGTCGAGGAAGAACATGCACTCGTTCCACGGCGGCGGGAACTGCAACCCGAGCGAGTTCATCACGCCCGTCGGCGACGCAGGCCCGATGTTGACCGCCGGCGGCAGCGAATCCGGACTCCACTCCGGCCACTTTCCGCTGCCCGAGCGCCAGCCGTAGTCGACGCCGCTCGCGAGTTCGCACACGCGCGTCGGCCGGTACCACGGAAGGCCCATGTCCCATTCCATGTCGCTGTCGTAGGTGAACGCGCGGCCGACCTCGTCGAACGCCACGTCGTACGAGTTGCGGAAGCCCGCCGTCACGAGCTCCCACTTCGATCCCTCGCGATCGGTGCGCGCGATCCAGCCGCCCGGCGCCATGACGCCGACGGCGTGGCCGTTCGCGTCCCAGAGCCGGTCGAAGGCGATGTCCTCCTCCCAGACGCGTTCGGCGGGCGAGCCTTCCTTCGCGAACATCGGCACGCGCGAATCGGCGAGCGCCGGCTCGGGCACCGCGCAGTGGTTTCCGCCGACGACCCACAGCGAACCGTCCGGCGCGAGCACGACCTGATGAGGTCCGTGCTCGCCGCCATCCTTCGCGATCGCGACGAGCATCTTCTTCTCGTCGTACGTCCCGTCGCGATCCGCGTCGCGCAGCCGCCACAGGCCGCGCGCATCCGCGCCGCCCTCGTTGACGACCGCGAAGAGGTCGTCGTCGACCACCAGCACGCCGTGCGCGCGCCCGATCTCGGGCTCGATCAGCTCGACCGTCGACTCGACCGCGGGCCTGCCGTCCTTCGCCGGCGTGATCGCGAACATGCGTCCGTACTGCGCGCTCGCGACGAGGCGTCCGCGCGCGGGGTCGACGGCGAGCGCCACGATCGAGCCGCGCGAACGCGGCGCGACGTAGACGAGCTCGCAGATGAATCCAGGCGGCACCGCGATCGCGCGCGCGATGTCGGCGATCTCCCCGGGCGCGCCGCCGAAACTCTCGACGATCCCGTCGCCCCAAGGCCCCTCGCCGAGGCTCGCGAGGATCGCGGAAGGGACCGGCGTCGAACCCCACGCGCCGCTCGCCTGCCATGCGGGATCGCTCGCGACGCGCGTGCGCGTCCCGTCGGCCTCGGTCCACTCGATCATCGCGCAGAGACCGGCGGGTCCGCCCTCGTTGCGCGCGTCGACGACGAGCTCATGCACGCCCGCCGCGATCGCGCCGAGATCGATCTCGGTCGGCTCCTCCCACGCGCTCGTCCGCGCGATCTCGCGCCCGTCGAGCGCGACGACCGCGCGGTTGTCCGCGCTGATCACGAGTCGCGCGGCCTTCACGCCCTCGGGCACGCGGAAGCGGCGCGTGAAGGTCGCGGCATCCTCGACCTTCGCGCCGGGAGCCCAGATCCATGCGGGAACCGGAAGCGGCGCGGGCTTCGGCGCCGCGAGCGCGGCACCCGATCCTCCGGCACCCGACGCGACGCCAGACGCGGCTCCAGACGCGACGCCCGACGCGACGCCCGACGCGACGCCAGACGCGACATTCGCCCCGCTCGCGGCACTGGAAGCGCCGGCCGAAACGCCCGCGCCGCCTGCGCCGGTCGCTCCGTTCGCGCCCGCGCCCTGCGTCGCGGCGACATCCTCCGGCCGCGGCGCGTCGAGCGCGCCCTTCACATCCTCGCGCGCGCTCGCAAGCGCCTGCGACTCTCGGCTCGGCCGCGAGATGACCGTCGACAGCGCCACCACGAGCACGCCGCCGAAGAAGATGGTGGTGGTTCCGACGAGGGCGAGCGCGGTCGACTTCTGCATGGGTCGCATCTTCGCGCAAGAGCGCGCGCACGGGAAGCCGCGCGTCCCGGTTCGCGCGGTTTTTCAGGAGTTTCGTAGGATGCGCGCATGCCCGAGGACCTCTGGTCGCCGATGCGCGCCGAGCGCCGCGCGAAAGCCGCGCCGCTCGCGGTGCGCGTGCGTCCGCGCACGCTCGACGAGATCGCCGGGCAGCGGCATTGCCTCGGCGAAGGCGCGCTGCTCCGGCGGCTGATCGAGCAGGATGCGCTGCAGTCGATGATCGTCGCGGGGCCGCCGGGAACGGGCAAGACGACGCTTGCCGAGGCGATCGCCGCGCGCACCGGCGCCGCCGTCGACCGCGCGCATGGCGCGACCACGGGCGTGAAGGAACTGCGTGAGAAGATCGAGGCCGCGACGCGCAGGCTCGGTGAATCGTCGCGCAGGACGCTCCTCTTCGTCGACGAGATCCACCGCTTGGCGCGCAACCAGCAGGACGCGCTCCTCGAGGGCGTCGAGGCGGGCAGCGTCGTCCTCTTCGGCGCGACGACGGAGAATCCGACCTGGGCCGTCGCGCCCGCGCTCCTCTCGCGCTCGATCGTCTTCCGCTTCCAGCCGCTCGAGGAGGCGGACGTCGCGGCGGTCCTGCGCCGCGCGCTCGTCCATCCGGATGGCGTCGGCATCAGCGGGCTCGTCCTCGACGACGACGCCTGCGCCCACTTCGCACGCGCCTCGGACGGCGACGTGCGCCGCGCGCTCGCGGCGCTCGAGACCGCGGCGAACGCCGTGCGCGGCGACATCCAGCCGCGCATCACGCTCGAGCTCGCCCGCGCCGCGCTCGACGGCAAGGTGCCCGTCTTCGACAAGGACGGCGACGAGCACTACGACCTCGCGAGCGCGCTCATCAAGTCGATGCGCGGGAGCGATCCCGACGCCGCCGTCCACTGGCTCGCCCGCATGCTCGTCTCGGGCGAGGATCCCCGCTTCATCTGCAGGCGACTCGCGATCTTCGCGAGCGAGGACATCGGCAACGCCGATCCGCGCGCGCTGCAGACGGCGGTCGCGTGCTGGCAGGCGGTGGAGCGCGTGGGCATGCCCGAGTCGCAGCTGATCCTCTCGCAGTGCGTGACGTTTCTCGCCGTCGCCGCGAAGTCGAACGCCGCCGCGTGCGCGATCTGGGAGGCGATGGACGACGCCCGCGACGGACGCACGGTGCCGGTCCCCTTCGAGATCGTCGACCAGACGAAGCGCCGCGCCGTGCGCACCGCCGACGACGGCACGCCGCTCGCGCCCGACGCGGGCCGCTACGAGTATCCGCACGATCGCGCCGACGGCATCGGCATGCAGGACTACCTCGGCGTGGCGAAGACCTACTACCGCCCGACCGATCGCGGGCTCGAGGCGGCGATCGGCGAGCATCTCGCGCGGATCCGCGCGATGCGCGCCGAAGCGAAGGCCGCGCGCCAACCGCCCCCGCCGCGCGAGGAGCCGCGATGAGCGGCGCGCACGTGAACCCGAAGTCCGCGTTGCGCGCGCGGATGCGCGAGGCGATCGGCACGATCGGTGCCGCCGCGCGCGTCGCGTGCGCGCGACGCGCGGCCGACCTCGCGCTTCGTTCGCCGCCGTTCGCGCGTGCGCAGCTCGTGCTCGCGTACCGCGCGCTGCCCGACGAGATCGACGCCGATCCGCTGGTGCGCGAACTCCTCGCGCGCGGCGTGCGGATCGCATTCCCGCTTGTCGTCGACGCGGGTGGCGTCGGCGCGGGTGCGGCGAAGGACGCGCGGGAGAATGCCGAGCGCGAAGAGATCGGGCGCGAAGAGATCGGGCGCGAGAAGCCCGCGCATGCGAATCCGCTGCGATCGCTCCGGCTGCTCGCGATCGAGCCACGCGGAGGTCCGTCGGGAGAACCCGGCGCGGACGACATCCTCGCCGTGCACGCGCCCGACGCGCTCTGGCGCACCGACCGCTTCGGAATCCGCGCGCCGAACCCCGATTCCGCCCGCGTGCGGCGCGTCCAGCCGCGCGACATCGACGCGGTCATCGTGCCCGGCCGGGCGTTCGACGCGCGCGGCGCGCGGCTCGGTCGCGGCAAGGGCTTCTACGACGCGCTCCTCGCGCGCCTCCGGCCGGACGCGCGCGCCGCGACCATCGGCCTCGCGTTCGAGACGCAGGTCGTCGAGCGCGTGCCCGAGGACGCCCACGACGCGCGCGTCGCCTGGATCGCGACCGATCGACGGCTCCGTCGCGCGGTCGACCCCGAACGACCGGCCGCGCGCGCGCGCCCGTCCGACGAGGCGGAGGTCGGACTCGACGACGCCCCGCGCGAGCCGGCCCCTCGGGAGCGCGCCTGAACCCGCCGTTTTTCGCGCCCGACGCTGCGCGCACCCTCGCATGGCACGGTGTTTTGCCTACCCTGCGCGTCATCCTCGCGGTTCGAGGATCCCACGTACGCAACCGAGGTTTCCAATGGCGCTCGCCAGCCAGTCGCCCCGTTCCAACCGTTCGTTCCAGCCTTCGCAGCGGTCGAGGCCGCAGTTCATCCTGATCGGCGCGGCGGCCGTCGCGTCGCTCGGCG
>JBIIYI010000105.1:0-8469 GCA_044346895.1 Phycisphaerales bacterium | reverse complement strand
GCGGGCGACAGCGCCGTCTCCGCCGAGACGGGGAGGTCCGCGCGGTTCATCAGCCGCTTGAGCGCGCGCTGCCGGATGCGCAGGTTGGAGTCCGCGACGATGATCTCCTCGAGCGTGCGGCCGATCCCGCTCTCGGCGCGCACCACCTCGATCTCGGGCGCATCGCCCGCGTCGACGCGCCGCCGGGCGCGCTCGAGCTGCTTCACCGCGACGTCGTACTGCGCGCGGCGCACGCCGAGTTCCCGGTACGCCGAGTAGAGGTTCCAGTACGCCTTGTCGGCGTTCGCGATCACGCGGATCGCCTCGAGCTTCGTGCGCACGTCCGCGATCTGCCCCTGCCACTCGGCGACGCGGATCGAATGCGTGTTCGCGTCGATGCCCGCGCCACGCAGGAGCGGCTGGCTCATCGAGAGGCTCACGGCCGCCAGCCAGTCGTCGTTCGTCCCGCCGAACGAGAGTCCGCTCGCACCCTGCGTGAGCGGCGACGAGATCGAGATCTCGCCACCGGTCGCGAGCGGGAGGCGGACGCCCGCGTCGAACGAATCGGAATCGGGGATCTCGCCGGTCGCGAGGTCGGCGAACACGCTGTTGTTGCTGCGGTTGTACTCGGCGAAGAAGACCCCCTCGAACTTCGCCTCCTCCGCCGAGAGGTTCGCGCGCGCGATCGCAGGATCGACGAGGATCGTGCGCAGGTCGAGGTTGTTCGCGAGCACCGACGAACGCACGTCCGCAAGCGACAGCGCGACGCCGCCTTCGGGCGCGGCCGGGACGTCGATCGAGGCGAGCGCCTCCTTCGCGGCGTCGTCGAGCGTGACCGGCGGCTCGAGCGACGACGCCACGGGGTCGGTCGCGTCGATCCGCCTCAGTTGCGACTCCGGCACGCGCCAGCGCGGATCCTCGTTGTCGAAGATGCCGCTGCGGCAGCCGCCCGCCAGGAGGATGGCTGCGACGAGCGCGCCGGACCTCGCGGAACGCGCGGACCTGCCGGAACCGCGCGCAGGCGACGGAGCGGACGACGGGCGACGTTGCGCATTCCGGATGGTCATTCGTGCCTCAGGGCCTCGATCGGGTCGAGCCTCGCCGCCTTGATCGCCGGGAACATACCGAACACGATGCCGGTCGCGGCGCTGAAGGCGAAGCTCAGGACGACGGCCCATAACGGGATGTCGGCCTGCTCCAGCTGCGCGCCGGGGATCTTCGTCAGCCCGAACGCCGCCAGGCGCCCGAGCGCGATCCCGATGAACCCACCGACGAGGCAGAGCGTGACCGCCTCGAGCAGGAACTGGAGGAGGATCGCCATCGGCGTCGCGCCGACCGCCTTGCGCAGCCCGATCTCGCGCGTCCGCTCACTCACCGAGACGAGCATGATGTTCATGATGCCGATCCCGCCGACGAGGAGCGAGATCCCGACGATGCCGCCCGCGATCGCCGTGATGCCGGTCGCGAGCGTCTTGAACTGCTCGATGAACTTGTCGATCGCGGCGACCTGAAAGGTCTGCGGCTCGCCGGGCGCGAGTCCGCGCATCCGCCGCAGCACGAACCGCACCTCGTCCTCGCCCTCCTCGGCGACCTCGGGGCTGGTGAACATGCCCTCGATCCGCATGAAGAAGTTGCGCTCCTGCATCTTCTCGGCGACCGAGAACGGGATGAAGATCTCCGCGCTCGACGTGTTCATGCCGAAGAACCGCGCCTGCGTCGTCTCGACGATGCCGACGACGAGGAAGCGGCGTCCGCCGATCAGGATCGCCTCTCCCACCGGATTCGACGGCAGGTCGAGCTCCGTGATGGCGTCGCCGTTGATGAGGCACACCTGCCGCTCGCTGTCGATGTCGATCGACGTGAACGGGCGCCCTTCCTCGACGAAGCGGTTCTGGACGAGGTGCCAGTCGGGCCAGATGCCCGCGATCGTGATGCCCTCGATGCGCTTGTCGCCCGACTCGACGTCGAGACCGACCTCCGTGATCGGCGTGACGGCCTTCACCAGCGTGCATTCGTCGCGGATCGCGCGCACCTCGTCGGGCTTGAGGAGGATCTTCTCCCACGGGTACATGTTGCGCGGCGCGTTGTCGGGCCGGTCGGGAAACACGAAGAACTTGCTCGCGCCGACCGACTCGAACTCGGCGAGGACCTTTCCCTTGAGGCCGGTGAGCGCCGCGATCACGGCGGTGGTGCTCGCCACGCCGACGATGATCCCGAGCGCCGTCAGGAAGGCGCGCGACTTGTTGGCCCAGATCTGCGAGAACGCGAGCGTGATCGCCTGCAGCCAGAAGAGTGGATTCAGCACGGGGCGCCTCCCGCCGCACCGGCGGTCGCCGCCACGCCGACCGTGGGCAGATGGCGCCCGGCGACGTCCTGGGCGACCGGGAGATCGCTCAGGACGCGTCCGTCGCGCAGCCGCACGACGCGCTGGCAGTGCGCGGCGACCTCATCCTCGTGCGTCACGATGACGATCGTCTGCCCCTCCGCATGCAGCTGCCGGAAGAGCGCGAGGATCTCGGTCGTGGTCTGGCTGTCGAGATTTCCCGTCGGTTCGTCGGCGAGGAGGATCGACGGCTTGTTCAGGATGGCGCGCGCGATCGCCACGCGCTGGCGCTGCCCGCCCGAAAGCTGGTTCGGCCGATGGTCGACGCGGTTCGCAAGCCCGACGCGGTCGAGCGCCGCAAGCGCCCGCTGCCTGCGCCCGCGCCAGCCGCCGTTCGCGTAGACGAGCGGCAGCTCGACGTTCTCGAGCGCCGACTGGCGCGGCAGCAGTTCGAAGCTCTGGAAGACGAAGCCGATCTCTTCGTTGCGGACCTGCGCGAGTTCGCGCGCGCCCATGCGGCTCACGTCGCGGCCGTTCAGGAAGTAGGCCCCCGACGTCGGACGATCAAGGCAGCCGAGCATGTTCATCAGCGTGCTCTTGCCCGAGCCGGACGAACCCATGATCGCCACCATCTCGTTGCGGCGGATCACGAGATCGAGCCCTCGCAGCGCGTGGATCGTCTCGACCCCGACCCGGTAGATCTTGGCGAGCGCGCGGACCTCGATGAGCGCGGCGGTGCTGGGATCAGGCATCCTTCTGCCCCGGCTCGCTCATGTCCTTCGCGACCTCCTCGCGGATGGCGTCCCCGTCCTTCAGCCGCTCGAGCACGCGGTACGGCCCCGTCACGACGGTCTCGCCGTCGGCGAGCCCCTCGAGGATCATGGTCTCCGAGAGGTTGGAGGCGCCCGTGCGCACCACCTTCATGCGCGCCTTGCCGTCGACCATCGTGAAGACGAAGGTGGCCTTCTTCCGAGCCTGATCGACGAGCGGGCTGTCCATCATCTCCGGCGGCAGCTCGTCGAGCTTCCGCTCCATGAGCGCCTGGCTCGGGACGAGAAGCCCGTCGGTGCGGGCCACGACGATGTCGACGTTCGCGGCGAGGCCCGAGAGCAGCGTCTCGCCGTCGCCGAGGTCGAGCCGCACCTCGCACTTGAACCAGCCGCCGGAGCCGCTGCCTGCGCCGCCCGCGCTCGAACCGAACGACTGCTCGGTGCCGCGCGAGAGCGCGACGCGCTCGACGGTGCCCTTGAAGTCGCGGCCGCGGTACGCGTTCACGCGCACGGTCGCGTCCTGCCCCGCCGCCACGCGCGCGACGTCGCTCTCGGCGACCTTCGCCTTGAGGCGCACCGATCCGAGGTCGGCGATGGTCATGATCTTGGTGCCGGCGTTGTTCATCGTGCCGACGACGACGAGTTCGCCGGGCTCGGCGTTGAGTTCGGTGACCTGTCCATCGACCGGGGCCACGATCGTCGTCTTCTTGAGGAGTTCGCGCGCGCGCTCGATGTCGGCCTCGGCGGCGGCGAGCGAACTCTCGATCACCGAAAGGCCCTCGCGGGCCGACGCGATCTGCGCCTCGAGGTCGCGGACGCGCGCGATCGCGTCGTCGAGCGACGCGCGGCTCACGTCGCCGGTCTTGAAGAGCGCTTCCTGACGCTCGAGCGTCGTGCGGGCGTTCGCCAGTTGCGAAGTCGGGCTCGCCAGCCGCTCCTGCTCGCTGCGCAGGCGGAAGCGCTCGCCGTCGCGCCGCGCCATCTGCGCCTGGAGCGACGCCTGCAGGTCCCGGTCGTCGAGCTTCACGACCATCTCGCCCTTGCGGACCGTCGCACCCTCGCGGAATGGGATCTCGAGGATGCGCGCGCTCACTTCGGCGGAGACGTCGACCTTCACCTCCGGGTCGAGTTCGCCCGGCGCGGACACCGTTTCGAGCAGTTGGCGACGCTCGACCTTCGCGATGCGCACGTCGAGCGCGTCCTCGCCAGCGCCGAACGACGGCATGAGCGCGAGGGCGGAGGGACCGGCGACGACGAGCCCGACGACGGCAACGCCGAGAAGAATGGCCATCACAACGAGGAAGGTGCGCAAGCGATCGGTCTCCAGAGGCGGTCGGGGCCGGGGGGGCGAGGGTATTCCGGTTCCCCCCTCCTGCGGATGCAAGGAAGCGTGAAAGCGCTCGGATCGTCCGAATCGTGGGAGGCCACCGCAGATCCTGCCGGCCGCACGATCCGTCGGCGCGTGTTGAACGCGCCGCGCGGATCTCGGCGGTTGCGGGCCACCGGGACGCGATGACGTCCGGAGACCGCGAGCGCGCGAGGTAGAGACCGGGGGAGAGCGGAACTCGCGCGGTCGGCGAGTCGGGAAAAAGCACACACCCCCGGCCGAAGCCGGGGGTGTGCGGTGTTCTGATCGAACGTCGGGGTCAGGCCGAAGCCGTCTCCCGAACGGTCAGGTCATCACGGGCAGGCGCCCCACGCGCCCAGGAGGGCCGAGAGGTCGGCGGCGGTGGTGGTGCCATCGCCGTCGATGTCGCCACCCGGAGCACCCCACGCACCCAGGAGGGTCGAGAGGTCGGCCGCGGTGACGAAGCCGTCGCCGTCGAAGTCGCCGGCGCAATCCGAAGCGCAGCCCGAGAAGGTGCCGTTCGCACCGACGAACCACTGGGCGGTGAACGTCGCGCCGAGCGACTCGGCAGCGACGAACTGGCCAGCGGCGTCAGCGCAGCTCAGGCGGATGAAGACCTGAGACGACTGACCGGTGACGGTGAGACCGGCGGCGCGCATGCCGTAGCCCTGAGCCGCGGGGATGGTTCCCTGCGCCACGAGGAAGCTCGGGATGTCGAGCACGACGACGATGTTGCCGGTCACGCCATCGAGGCAGAGCGGCGGATCGAAGTCGATGGCGCCGGTGTCAGCCATACCCGGGACGAGGACCGAACGGGTCGAGAGGACCTCGAGGTCGTTGCCGTCGCCAGCGGTCGCGATGATGTTGCGCGGATTCGCACCATCGGTGTCGCGGCAGATGTAGACGGTGGCCGGGAGCGGGAGGTCGGAGAGGAAGCTCGCGCAAGCCGTGTTCGTGGCGTTCACTGCACGGACGACCGAGAAGAAGCCGACTTCGAAGCAGTTGATCTCGCCACCGAGCTGACCGGCGGTGAAGACGCGGGCGTACTTGTTGGCACCCGTACCAGCGCCAGCGCTGCAGGTCGGGAAGGCCGGGGCCACCGCGCAGGCGACGAGGCCGCCGAGGTTGTTGGTGCCGGCCGGCGGAACCTGGTTGTTCGACCAGGCGCTGTCGGCGCCGGGCGACGAGCAGGTCGCACCGACGAGAGCCGGGCAGCTCGCGTCGACGGCAGTCACTTCGAGGACGTAGTCATTGACCGCGCCCGTACCGCAGGTGGTGACGCCCGCGGCGAAGTCCATGCCGACGACGAAGTAGTACGTGCCGGGGGTGAGGCAGAGGGTCGCGCCGTTCGGGCAGGCACCCGAGCCACCGCCGAGGAACGAGACGCCGGCGCACTCCGCAGCGGTGATGTCACCGATGAAGAGGCCCGTCGTCACGAAGTTCGCCGAGTACACGTTGAAGGTGACGCTCTTGTCCGAGGTGACGTCGAGCTGGTACCAGTCGAGGTCACGGGTGAGACCACCCGCGCCGTCGTCGTTGATCCAGAACGTGCCCTTCACCTTCGCGCCGATCGCGAGCGACTCGACCGGACCGCCGGCATTGCAGCCGCCGTTCGAGTCGTCGCCGCAGGCCTCGGCCTCGGTGCTCGTGTTCGCCGGGAGCGAGCACGGCTCGGGGAAGTCGAAGGTGACGCGCGCGGTGCCCGGCACGTCGAAGGTCGCGACGCGGATGAGGTAGGTGTTGCCCGAAACGACGTTCACCGAGAGGAGCGACGGGAAGACGCCGCCGGCATCGGTGCAGGTGGCCGGACCGTCATCGTTGCAGCCGATGATCGCGGTGTTGAGCGTGTCGTAGTCGAACGACGCAGGCGCGGTGCCCATGTCGTAGACGGCGAGCTTCGAATCGAAGGTGGTCGCCGGGCCGCCGTTGACGACGCAGGTCTGGACGGTGAGGACGCCGTTGGCAGCCGAGGTGAAGCGGTACCAGACGTCGTTGAGGAAGAGGTCGTTGCCCGAGTTGCAGTCGGCGCCGGGGTGGGTCGGACCGTCGGTGTTGCAGCCGTTCAGGTTGACGTCGCGGAACGTGTCGGCCGAGAGGACCGTCGCGTTCGTGGCGCAGTCGTTGGCAACGCCCGGAGCCGGAGCGGTGCACGAGTAGACGAAGAGACCGCAGAGGTCGACCGCGTAGGTCACGCAGTCCGCCGACCACGCCGCGTCGCAGCAGGCCGAGTCGAAATCGCACACCGCGCTGCAGCAGGTGATGTCGTCGCAGCCGCCGGTGGCTCGCGCTTCGCCGCAGCTACCCGTGGCGCCGATGCAGCCGGGGTTCACCGCGAGGAAGCCGAGGTTGAGCTGGCCAGCGCCCGACTCGGACACGCCGGTGTCGGGATCGGTCCAACCGCCGACACGGATGTAGTACGTCTGGCCGGCAACGACCTCGACGTCCGCGATGCGCGAGTAGAAGCCCTGGCAGCCGGCGAGGCCGACGCCGTCGCCGTTGCAGGCGATCTGGGTGAGCGCGCCGCAGGAGCCGGTGTAGAGGACCATCGACGAATCGAAGCCCGCCGCGAAGCAGGTGTCGACCGAGAGGAGGCCGTCATCCGGAGCCGTGAAGGAGAACCAGATGTCCTTGTTCGCCGAACCCCAGTCGAGGAAGGTTCCCGCGCACTGGGTGTCATCGACCGCCTCGGGGCTGGTGGTTGCCGACGCAGTGTTGAACGCGTTCGGTCCAGCCACCGCGGTCACGGCCGAGGAACATTCGTCCTGGGCCATCGCCACGCCCGTGAAGCCGGCCGCGAGGACGGCGGCCGCGAGCAGGCTCGTTCCATTGAAATTCTTCATCGCATCGCTCCTTGAAAGGGCCCGACCCTTCGGGCCTCGACATTTCGGACGCGGCGCACGACCGCGTCGGGGACTCACCGGACGAACTCCGAAACGGACGGGTTCGTCACTCTTCGCGCCTGAATCGCGGGCTGTAGCGAAAACCACAGCACGCGATGGCGGCGCGACGATTCAATCTAGTTCGGTGATCGGACGATCCAAACGGAATCTTCGACGGATCTGAGAATTCCGAACCACCTTCGCCTCGCGGTTGCGGAACCAAACGGAACGGGTCGAATTCCTGACCTAGAACGACCGAGAACCAACGTCTCGACATGGCTCTCGTGTGGCAGCGGCGACTTCTCTCGGACCTCGACGTCCGCAGGAGTGTGAAGCGGATCCTCGCTCGGGAGACCACCCCTCCGCCCGCCGGCGGGTTGGAGTGCGCGCCTTGGGAACGGATGCAGACCCCCGGAACGACACCGTCCCGAAGCATGCGTCGACCGGGCGTCGCGGCCATGTCCTTCGCCACGACGCGAAGGCCCGTGCGGCATGCGGTTGGCGATGCGCCCGGAAGGCGGCCCGGCGGCGGGTCGTGAGAGTCGCGAGGAGTCGCGAGGAGTCGCGAGGAGTCGCGAGGAGTCGGGAAGAGTTCGTGTGCGGCTACCGCGCCACAGGAGCGGCTACCGCACCGGCTCGATCGTCACCGTCAGTCGCAGCGAGGTCAACTGCTCGGCGACGAGCTCCGCGTGTTCGCGATGGGTCGAAAGGACGAGCGAGAGTCCCTTCTTGTGCGCCTCCATCGTGCAGCGGGTTGCCGCGGGAAGCGTGAGTCGCGCAAACCGACAGAGCGATTCGACGACGAACCCCATGTCGTTCACTTCATCGTTGTGGAGCAGGACGTTCCAGAGCGGAAGCGTCTCGGTCGGCTTGAGCGGCGCCGGCTTCGGCGTGACCGGCTTCGACGGAAGGACAGGAGTTGGAGTGCTCGACTGGCTCATCGTGCGTGCGCCTCGTGAGCGCGGAGTATAAGCAAGGGGCGCTTCCGTTTCGCCAGGAAGCATCAAAGTTCCGCAAATCGGGGGATTCCCCCCACGTTCGCGGGCCTTCGCCGAGAGGCTCCGATGCGACGCGATTCAGGGCCGTCGCCAGTCGACGACGAGCTTGCCGAACTGTTCGCCCGCCTCGAGGCGCGCGAAGGCGGACGCGCCGTCGGAAGGCGCGAAGACC
>JBIIYI010000104.1:0-8470 GCA_044346895.1 Phycisphaerales bacterium | reverse complement strand
CGAGCTGCGCCGTGCCCGACTTTCCGAACGCCGTGTAGAGCAGGATGTTCTTCAGGCGCTTGCCGGTGCCTTCGGTGATGACGTCCTCCATCACCTCGCGCGTCTCGAGCGCGATCTTCCGCGAGAGGACGGGCTCGTCGGCGACGAGCGAACCGTCGGCGAGCGGCGTCAGCGTGAGCGGCGCCATCGAACCGTCGCGGCAGAACGCCGTGAAGGCGTGCACGAGCTGGAGCGGCGTCACCGCGATGCCCTGCCCGAAGCTCACCGACGTGAGCGCGCGCGTCCTGTTGGTCCACTCGTCCTTCTGCGGAAGGATGCCGCGCGTCTCGGCCTTGAAGCCGATCCCCGTCGCCCGATCGAAGCCGAACGAACGGATGCAGTCCATCATCTGGTCGTTCGTCATGCGCATGGCGATGGTCGCCATGCCCGCGTTCACCGACTTGATCAGGCAGTCGCGCCACGACTTCGTTCCGTAGCTCGACGAGTGCGCCTCGCGGATCGTGCGGCGCGCGCGGCCGTCGACGACGGTGAGCGGCCCGTCCGGCAGCGGGATGATCTCGCTCGCACGGGCCTTGCCGAGCTCGAGCGACCACGCCCACACGAACGGCTTGAAGATCGAGCCGGGCTCGAAGGGATCGGTCACCCAGCGCAGGCGCGCGAGGCGCGGATCGTGCGCGGCGAACTTGTCCTCGACGGCGTTCGCGTACGACGATCCGCCGCGCAGCATGTCGTAGGCGGCGAGCACCTCGCCGGTGTCGACGTCGACCACGATGCAGCGTCCGCCGCCGGCGTTCGACTTCGCGACCGTCTCGCGCAGCCGGCGCTCGACGATCTCCTGCACGACGATGTCGATCGAGAGCCGCACGTCCGTGCCGGGGCTTCCGGGGAAGTGGCTGCTCGCGGGAACGGCCATGACCGAGCCCGTGCTGTCGACGATCGTCGAGGTCTGCCCCGCGATCGACGCGAGCCGCGCATCGGCGCTCGACTCGATGCCGCTGAGGCCGCGCACGCGTTCGCCGCCGCCGGGCTGCGTGACCGGCTGCTTCGTCACCGGATCGCGCACGGCGTCGAAGCCGACGAAGCCGACGAGCGCGGACGCCGTGTCGCCGAAGGGAAGCAGCCGCTCCGGCCGCGTCTCGACGTGCGCGCCGCGCAGGATGCCCGTCGGGCCACCGGCCTTGCGCGCCGCCGCGATGGCGTCGATCTTGTCCGCGTCGAGGTCCTTGGTGATGACGACGTAGCGCTTGAGGCGCTGCCAGTCGTCCTCGGTCATCGTGCGCCGCAGCGTGCGCAGGTCCTCCGGCACCTTCTCGTGGATGATGCGGGCGATCTCGGCGCGCGGCATGCCGAGCGGGCCTTCGAGCGCGGCGACGAGCTCGCCGATCGGATCGAGATCGCTCGACAGGGAGGCGAGGGTGATGCGGCCGCGCTCCGACTCCTCCTCGCTCTCGCGCCGCGCGGTGCGCTCGGCGGCGATCGCGCGGTTGAGGGCGTCTCGGTAGAGGTCGCGCACGTCGATGAAGAGCGTTCCGCCAAGCGCGTCGACCGCGAGCTTGCGTCCGCGCGCATCGACGATCGCACCGCGCGGATGCTGCGCCACGACCGTCCGCTCCTGGATCGGCCGGCCGTTCGCGCGCTGCATCGAGCCCTCGAGCTGGGGCGATGGATGCGCCTTCAGCTGGTAGACGCGCGCGGAGGTCGCGAGGATCGCGACGGCGATGCCGCCCACGAGCCAGCGCGCTCCGGTCGAGATCGCCCGTGCGCCGCCCGTCCGCGGGGACGAGGGGGTTCCCGGGATCACCGTGTCGTCCGCGCTCGGTCGAGTCATCCGCCAAGTCCTTCGGCCCCGCGGGCCGGTTCGTTCACGAGCCTGCGGAGTTCCTCAGGCGTGCCGAGCGCATCGTCGCTCGCGCTCGACGGATCCTCGCGGAATGGAATCGGCTTCAGCGCCGCGGCAGCCTCGCCCGCCGCCTCCTTCTCGATCCGCTCGACGAGCGTGCGGATCTCGGCGGGTGTGAGACGCCCCGCGACATCGGCCTCGCGGCGGATGCGCTCGCGCTCGTTGCGCTCAAGCTCGAAGTGGATGCGGCTGATCTCGGCCGCGGTGTCGATCCGCTCCTGGCGGTTGACGAGGAGCGCGCCGAACATGGCGCCGAGCACGACGATGACCGTGGCGAGCTTCGCGAACATCGGGGCCTCCATGCCTCCGCTTCATGTCTCCGCTTCGTGTCTCCGCTTCATGCCTCGGCGGATCGAGGCGCATCACGCGCCGCTCCGCCGACGTGCGCACATCAGTCGGCGAGCGCGTACTTGATCTCCATGCCCGGGCGGAGCTTCGGATTCTTGCCGAGTCCGTTCAGCGAGGCGATCTCGGTCCAGCGCGTGCCGTCGCCGTACACCTCGCGGGCGATCCCGTACAGCGTGTCGCCGTCGCGCAGCCGGCGCGTGCCGAAGCGCGGGGTCGATTCCGGCGCGGGCATGACGGCCGCGGCACCTTCCGGCGCGGCGACGATCACCCCGGCGGGAATCGCCGGCTGCTCCTGCGGAGCGGAGCGGGGATCGAGCACGGCGATGTCGGGAACGCGCAGTTCCTGGCCGATCTTGAGATCGGTGGGCTTGATGCCGTTGTACTCGGCGAGCTTCGCGCCCAGCGCGCGCTTGCCGTAGTACTTCTTCGCGATCGTCTCGGGATTCTCACCCTTCGCGATCTTGTGGGTGCGTTCGCCGCTCGGCTGCGCCGTCGATCCCGTCGCGATGCCATCGACGAGCCCGCCGCCCGACACGCCACCCGGCACGCCCTGCATGCCGTCGACGGTGCCGAGCGCGATGCCGATGTTGCCCGCGTCGACCGCTGGAAGCGGTTCGCTTTCGGGAAGCGCGCGCGCGCCGAAGCGCTCGGTCTCTCCCGGGAGCGCCTTCGGATCGGGGCGGTAGCTCACGAGTTCCTGCTTGAGCGGCGTGGTGTTCGCCGCGAGGTGATCGGAGACGAGGATGCCGAGGAACAGCAGGAAGCCGAACCCGATCACCATCACAAGCTTGTTTTCGCGCGTCATCTGGAGCGTCCTTGCTCTTGATGCCTGAAGAACCGACGCGTGGCCGACGGCATGTCGCGCACGCGCGCGCCCCTGCGCGGCGCGCGGGGGCGGATCTCACCTGGTGCGGCCGACCGTGACCGCACGCAACTTCGCCGAGCGAGCCCGCGGGTTCGCCGCGGATTCGGACTCGGATGATACCACCGGTCCATCGGTGATCTCGACGGCGAGTCCGCGCCGGCACATGTCGGCGAAACACTGCTTCACGAGCCGGTCCTCGAGGCTGTGGAACCCGATGACCGCGACGCGCGTTCCCGCGCGCAGCCAGCTCGTCCGACCGTCCCGCACGTGCTCCGCCGCGGTGGCGACCGAATCGAGCAGCGCCTGCAGCGCGCCGAGTTCGTCGTTGACCGCGATGCGAAGCGCCTGGAAGGTCTTCGTCGCCGGATGCAGCCGCGAGGCGCGCGCCCGGGACCCGTATGCATCCCGGACAAGCTCCGCAAGTTGCGCCGTCGTCAGAATCGGCGTTCGCAGACGCACCTCGACAATTTTCGCGGCGATCCGACGCGCGAGCGGCTCCTCGCCGAACCGCGCGAGCGCATCCGCGATCGAGCGCTCGTCGCTCGCAGCAAGAAACTCCGCCGCCGTCATCCCGCTCGAACCATCGAGGCGCATGTCGAGCGGACCGTCCCGCATGAAGCTGAGCCCGCGAGACGGCTCGTCGACCTGCGTCGAACTGAAGCCGAGGTCCGCCAGCACCATGTCGGCGACGATCCCGCGCGCCGAGAGTTCGCGCGCCACCGAGGCGAAGCTCGAATGCACGGCGGTCGGAACGCTCCCCGTCGCACGATGGACCCGGTCGCGCGCGAAGGCGAGATTGCCCGCGTCGAGGTCGAACAGCACGCTCCTTCCGCCCGGTCCCGTTCGGCTTGCCACGCGGACCGCGTGTCCTCCACGACCTGCGGTCAAATCGACGTATATCTCGTTTGGACGCGGTTGGAGCGCCTCCACGACCTCATCGCAGAGAACCGGAAGGTGACCAGCCGCCGAATCGGCCGCGTGTTCGCGGTCGATTTGGGCCTCGCTGGGTTCAATCGACTCGTTCATGGGCGCTGTTTGCTGCGGCAATGAGTCGAGGAGGCTCTTTATCCGGTTGCACGGCGCCCGCTCCGGAGTCTCCACCCGTGGGAGCCTGACCTGCCGCGGTCGGTTCCTCCGCAGGCTTCGTTTGGGCCATCCACCGATTGCGGAGCGCGCTCTTGAGCGCCACCGCCCCGATGCCGCCGAAGGCGACGATGGCGGCGGCGTAGATGATGCGGAGGCGGACCACCTCTTCGATCGCCAGGATCCCGAGGACCACGCCGAAGACGCCGAAGAGGAGCGTCACGCCGTACAGCGCCACGACCGCCGACTTCACCCCGCCGAGCGCGCGCTTCGCGAGGTGGTGGATGTGGTTGGCGTCGGCCTGCGACATCGACACGCCCGCGAGCTTGCGCCGCAGGATCGCGAGCGACGTGTCCATGATCGGCAGCGCGAAGATGATGAGCCCCGCGAGCACGAGGTGCGTCTCGCCCTGTTCGCCGAGCATCAGGATCACCACGACGAGGAGGTAGCCGATGAGGAGGCTGCCGCAGTCGCCGAGGAATATCACCGCGGGGTTGAAGTTCCACGGCAGGAAGCCGAGGACGGCCCCGAGGAGGGCGAGGCAGAGGACGACGCGCGTCCCCGCCATCGAGTCGAATGGATCGTCGAAGTCGACGCCCGCCGCGAGTGCGATCGAGAGGATCAGGAGCGCGGTCGCCATGATGGCCGCCGTGCCGGAACAGAGTCCGTCGAGGCCGTCGATGAGGTTCATCGCGTTGCACCCGCCGAGGACGAAGAGCGCGATGAGGGCGGTGCCCGTCCAGTAGAAGATGTCGCCGGACGCGATCGTGACCGGCCCGAGCGTCGCGAGCACCGTCGTCGCGTCGCCGAGGAACGGGGCGAGCACGCCTTCCGCGACGCGCGTTCCGATGTCCTGCACCGCGAGCGCGGCGGCGGCCACGAGCTGCCCGGCGATCTTCAGCCGGGGATCCCAGCCCCAGACGTCGTCGGCGAGGCCGGTGAACGTGATCGCGAGCACGCCGATCACGATCGAGATCGGAACCGGTCCGAGCAGTCCGCCCGGCCCGTCGATCATGAAGAGGCTCAGGCCGAGCGCCGTCATCACGCCGAGGAACACGGCGAAGCCGCCGAGATAGGCGATCGGGAACTTGTGCTGCTTTCGGGCCTCGTTGGGCCGGTCGATGATGTCCATCGAGATCGCGAGCCGCCGCACGAAGGGCGTCGAGATCAGCGTGACGAGGAAGGCCGCCACGAAGACGAGCGCGTAGCCGTTGAGGAACTCGATCGCGCTGAACGCGGCCGATCCCGTCCCGATCGCAGCATCGGCCTGCGGGAGATCGGGCACGCGCAGGGCGAGTCCGTCGGTCAGTTCCTGCACGGCGCCTCCCTCTGCGCGTCCCGCGGCCGCGCGGCGATCTCGGCGGCGAGGTCGAGGATGGTCTGGGAGAGCGGGATCGTCGGCGCGAACCCGATCGCCTCGCGGATGCGCGAGAGATCCGGCTGCCGGACCTTGAGGTCGTCGAAGCCGGCCGCGAACGCGGCCTCGTACGGGACGAATCGCACCGCGCTGCGCGAGCCGAGCGTGCGGATCACGAGCGCCGCGAGGTCGGCGATCGAGATCGACTCGTCGCGGCCGACGTTGAAGACGCGGCCGACGCACGAGACCGTCTCGAGCATCGCCGGCAGGGCGCGCACCACGTCGCGCACGTCGCAGAAGCACCGCGACTGCGTTCCGTCTCCGTGCACCTCGAGATCGCGACCGTCGAGCGCCGCCTCGACGAAGCGCGGAAGCACCATGCCGTACTCGCCCACCTGCCTCGGCCCGACCGTGTTGAAGAATCGCACGACGACCGCGGGAAGGCCATGCTCCCGCTGGTAGGCGAGCGCGAGATACTCGTCGAGCGCCTTCGACGCGGCGTAGCACCAGCGGCTGTACGAGGTCGAGCCGTAGACGACGTCGTCGTCCTCGTGCATCGGAACGCGCAGGCCCTTGCCGTAGACCTCGCTCGTCGACGCGATCAGGATCGGCACCCGTGCGGCCGCCGCGAAGCGCAGCACCGCGGAGGTCTCGTGCACGTTCGTCTCGATGGTGTGGATCGGACGCTCGACCACCAGCCGCACGCCGACCGCGGCCGCGAGGTGGTAGATGCGGTCGAAGTCGCCCGCCGACAGCGTCGGCAGCACGTCCGAACTCCTGCCCTCGATCACGCGGTAGTTCGGCGACGCCGGAGCGTGCCGGCGAACCGTCTCCACGTTCTCGCGCCGTCCGGTCGAGAAGTCGTCGACGACGGTCACCTCGTCGCCGCGCGCGAGGAGCAGTTCCGTGAGATGCGATCCGATGAAACCTCCCCCGCCGGTGACGAGCACGCGGGACGCTCTCGGGGAATGGTGTCCTTCTGGCTGCTTCACGGAGGATTCACCGACGCTTCTCACGGAAGCCGCGTGGGACCGATCTTGGACATGGTGCGCGAACCTCGCGGCTGGGCCGTGTGCCCGACCGCGAGCGGTCGCGTCAGGCCTTCGTCGAGTAGCTCGCCATCGCCTCGTAGTTCTTGCGCAGGTAGCCGCCGGCGGTGTTGCGCGGACGGTTGAGTACCACGCCGACGATCTGCGAACGGACGTCGCCGAGCTGGTTGACGATGCGCGCCACGAGGCCGCGCTGCTCCTGGTAGGCGCGGACCACGACGATCGTGCCGTCGACCTTGTTGGCGATCGTGAGCGCGTCGCTCGCGACGACGACCGGCGGAACGTCCACGAGGATCATGTCGTAGCGACCCGCGGCCTCGGCGAGCATCGCGTCGAACTTCGGCGTAGGCAGCATCTCGAAGACGCGGCTGTCGGGCGTGCCCGCCGAGAGGATGTCGACATCGCCGCCGGCCGGGCGGATCGCGTCGCCGAGCGCCACCTGGCCTCGGAGAACGTCACCGAGACCGACGGCGTCGGGTTCGGTTCCCATCGCGGACGCGAGCCGGCTGCGGCGGAAGTTCGCGTCGACGACGAGCACCTTGAGCCCGCCCGCGGCGAGCGAGTCGGCGAGGTTCGACACGAAGCTGGTGGTGCCGGCCTCGGGGAGGCCGCTCATGCAGGCGATCGACCGGATGCCGCCCTGCGTCGAGGCCTTGCGGACCTGACCCGCGATCTGGCGGCAGACCTCCGCCACGACCGACTTGGGCACGTCGCGGATGACCCGCTCGATCTTCTTGGGGCCGACCGGGTCGTCCGAGAGATCGGGCACGGTGCCGAGCAGGCGAAGACCCGGGATGGCGGCCAGGTCGGTCGCGTAGCGGATGCGCGTGTCCATCATCTCGCGGAGGAAGACGAAGCCGACCGTCAGTCCGAGGGTCAGGGCGGCGCCGAGCGGGAGCATGAACTTGAGCTGGGGGAAGCTCTTCTCGCGCGGCGTCACCGCCGACTTCGCGATCGTCACCGAGCGCGCGTCGTCGCGGGCCTTCAGCTGGTCGAGGTTGGCGAGCACCTCGAGCTGCTTCTGGCGCGCCTCGAGCAGGCGCTCGCGGCGATCCTTGAGTTCCTGCATCGTGCTGACGTTGGCGGTGAAGTCCTTGAGCCGGACCGCGAGGGTCTCGAGGTCGGCCTCGAACTTCTCGAGGAGACCCTGGTAGCTCTCCACCTGGTCGCTGAACGTCTTGAAGTCGGCGTTGAGGTTGCGGCGCAGGATCTCCTGCAGCTTCGAGTCGCGCTCGAGTTCGGCGGAGACGAGCCGCTTCTCCATCGAACGGAGCGCGGGATGGTCGTTGGCGAACTTCTTGCGGTACGTCTCGACCTCGACCTTCAGCTCGCGCAGCGTGTTGTTCGCCTGCAGGATCTGCGGGTCCTCCTCGGCCGTGCGGATGTCGTCCGGCGTCGGCTCGAGCAGCCCTTCCATCTTGGCCTCGGTCTGCTGCTTGCGGCTTGCGGCGAGCGTCAGCAGCGACTTCGTCTCGTTGACGCGCCGCGCCGTGTCCTCGACCGCGACGAGCACGTTGTTGCGCTCCTCGCTCGTCGAGGTGAGGTTCTTGTCGACGACGAACTTGCCGATCTCCTTGCCGAGGCTCGAGAGCTGCGCGTCGAGGTCGTCGAGCTGCCGGCGGAAGGTCTGGCGGTTCTGCTCGAACCGCGCGTCGTCGGCGGCCTTCTTCCGCTGGATGTAGGTGTCCGCGATGCGATTGAGGACGATGGGGACGTCGGAGGCCTCGTGGGTCGACCACGTGAGCGAGAAGAAGTTCTGGCGGCGGACGTGTCCGGCGCCCAGTTCGTCCTTCAGGTCGTCGACCGCCAGCGCGGGGACGAAGCGGCCGTTCTCATCGCGGTAGTACTCGCTCCACTTCGTCTGCTCG
>JBIIYI010000103.1:0-8737 GCA_044346895.1 Phycisphaerales bacterium | reverse complement strand
GACCGCCTGCACGCCTCGGCGCTCGGGCTCTCCGGCGGGCAGCAGCAGCGCCTGTGCATCGCGCGCGCGATCGCGGTCGGCCCCGAGGTGCTCCTGATGGACGAGCCCTGCTCGGCGCTCGATCCGAAATCGACGCTCGCGATCGAGGAGCTCATCGAGACGCTCGCAGACCGGTACACGATCGTCATCGTCACCCACAACATGCAGCAGGCCGCGCGCGTCTCGGACCTCACGGCCTTCTTCTTCGAGGGTCGGCTCGTCGAGGCCGGACCCACCGAGATGATCTTCACCAAGCCGCGCAACAAGCAGACCGAGGACTACGTGACCGGCCGCTTCGGCTGAACGATCTGAACAATCGCCCTCGACTTTGTTAAGACGGCGTATGATGGAGGGATGCCCGTGAACCTGCAGTCGAGAGTCATCGATCTCCGTCGCAACCTGCTCGCCCTCGGTGCGCTCGTCGAACAGCGCGTCGGCAGCGTGATCGAGGTGATCCGCGACGGCGACGTCGATCTCGCGCGCAAGGTGCGCGCGGGCGACGCCGAGATCGACCAGATGCAGCTCGAGCTCGAGGGCGAGTGCATGCGGCTGCTCGCGCTCGGGAGCCCCGTCGCGAGCGACCTGCGCCTGATCCTGACGGCGATGCGCGTCTCGAACGAACTCGAGCGGATCGCCGACATGTGCAAGGGAATCTCGAAGCGCGTCATCCGGCTCGTCGAGAGCGGCAGCTACCGCTACCCACCGGCGCTCGTGCAGATGGCGGAGGCCGCGCTCACGATGCTGCGCGACGTGCTCGTCGCGTTCTCGAACGAGGACATCAAGCTCTGTCTCGAGGTCCGCCGCGCCGACAGCTACGTCGACGGGCTCAACCGCGAGGTCGTGGCCTGGGCACGCGAGTGGATCGAGCAGGATGTCGAGAAGTCGGGCGCCGCGATCGAGTTGCTCGCGGTGTCGCAGCGCGTCGAACGCCTCGCCGACATCGTGACGGCGATCGCGGAGGACACGGTGTTCCTCGTCGAGGGACGGCTGGTGCGTCACGGCGCCGAGTGAAGTGCGACCACGGCGCCGAGTGAAGTGCGACCACGGCGCCGAGTGAAGTGCGACCACGGCGCCGAGTGAAGTGCGACCACGGCGCCGACGGGCATGGATCCCGGATCGCCCTCGGACCGCTCCCGGTCCTGTGTTGTTTCCGCCGCGTCGCTTCCGCCGCGTCGCTTCCGCCGCGTCGCCTCCGCCTCGTTCCATCTGCGCGGTCTGTCCGAGCGACTTTCGCTGCGAAATCCCGCCGCTTCCCTCGCACGAACCCGACCTTCGCGTAGACTCGGCTCGTCGGGAAAGTTCCGACAGGTCGAGGCTTTCATCAGACGCCCCGACCGCTCGAAACGCATTGGAAGACACGAAAGACGCGAAAGGCGCGAATGCACGCGTGGTCGAAGCGACCGGGCGGCGTGCGCGCAGCCAATCCGACCGGGAGCGCCGCGTGACCGCGGCGGATGAACGTGCGCCTGACCGGGCAACGCATTCCCAGAGTTGTCGACGACGGACGTCCGCGACCGGACGCCCGGACGGAGACGATCTATCGGAAGGCCGTCGCCCACGAGATGCTCCAGGCGCGTGAGAACGCCCGCGCCCGAGCGCTCGACCCGGCCATCGACCCGAACGACAGCCGCTGGAAGCTCGCGATCGAGACGCAGCGCGCGCTGCAGGGCACCGTGCTCGCCTACGAGGACCGCGCGCGACTCCTCGCACTCGCGACGCGCCTTGGCATCCGCGCCTTCGACGCCAACCTGATCGTCGCGGTCGTGCAGGACCGGGCCCGTCGCGGCGAGCCGCTCGCGGACGCGGCCCCCACCATCGCCCTGATTCCGAACGGACGCCCTTCCGGGGCGCAGGCCGCCGCGGGCTCGGTGATGGATGCAGCGATGGCCTCGGCGACGATCTCTCGGACGAGCGCGACCGCCGTCGCGCCCGGCACCATCCCGGCCCCCGGACGCCGCACGGCGCTTCGACTGACGACCTCTCCGACGCGCGAAGGCGAGGCGCCGTCCTGCGCCGCGCGACCCGCATCGCACGCGACCGAAGCGGGCGATGTCGAGGCCGAGGCGACCAGCTCCGCGTGGCCGTGGGTGACCGGAATGGTCGTCGCCATCGCGATCGACGCCGTCCTCATCGGATGGCTCATGTTCGGCTGAACGGCCGCGCGCCGACGGTCGACGCCTCGACGGTCGACGCGCCTACGCCGCGGGAAGAAGCCGGACCTCGCCGGTCTCGCTCCGCTCGACGAAGCCGAGTTCGACGAGCGCCTCGAGCGCCGCCAGCTGCTCGGCCGACTTCTTGCTCATTGCCCAGCAGCCCTTGAATCGACGTCCGAGGAGGTCCACGCAGATCTCGAAGCACTTCGCGTGATCCGGGCCCTTCTCGTCGAGGATGACGTACTGCGGCGTGCCGAGATCCCGCTTCTGGAGGGACTGCTGCAGCACGCTCTTGAAGTTCTGCTGATGCCCGAGGCGCGTCGACTCCTCGATGCGGGTGGAGAGTGCGCGCAGGATGAACGCGCGCGCGGGCTCGATACCTCCGTCGAGGTAGATCGCACCGACCACCGCCTCGAACAACGCGGCGAGCAGCGACTGCGGCAGCGTGCTGCGGTCGCCCATCCCCTTTCCGAGCTGCACGGCCTCGGCGAGACCGAGTTCGACCGCGACGTCGGCGCACACGCGTCGGCTCACCGCGTTCGACTTGATCTTGGTCAGTTCTCCCTCGAGTTCGTCGGGGAAGCGGCGGTACAGATGCTCGCAGACGACCGCCCCGAGGATCGCGTCGCCGAGGAACTCGAGCCGCTCGTTGCTTGCGACGCGGGCGGTCGCGATCGACGCGTGCACAAGCGCCTGCGTCAGCGGCGTGCGGTCCTGGAACCGATAATCAATGCGCTGCTCGATGACCTCGAGCGAAACAGCCTCGTCCATGATGCCACGGGGCCGCAGGGCGACCCCCTCCTCTTTGGCCGAGGCTCGTGCTCCAGGCGCCCCGAACATCGCGGCGGCTGGAGGACTCGCGTCGACCGGTGCAAGGTATCCCGAGTATCGGCCAAAGGAAGCGCGACTTGAGCATTCCGGGAAGGGCGAGGCCCGACACGGTTGCGGTCCGTCGGGGACTGTGGTAGCCTCGACGACCCGGTTTCGAGGCCCACTATGCACTACCCCCACAAGATCAGCCGCAAGAAGAAGATCCGCGCCGTCGGTTTCCGCAAGCGCATGTCGACGCGCAAGGGCCGCAAGATCATCAACTCGAAGCGTCGCAACGGTCGCAAGATCGGCGTGCGCTGAGCGTATCCGGGGTTTGCCCGGAGTGCGCCGCGTCGCGTAGATCCCGCGTCGCGTCCTTACCCGCGTCGCATTCCTCACTGCCGCAAGCACCCCAGCACCGCGCCCGCGCGGTGCTGTCACTTTCGCAGCGTGTCGCATGCCACATGTTCGACGGCGCGCCGCGAGAGCAGCGCCTGCCTCGTGCGCGT
Organism: Phycisphaerales bacterium; assembly: GCA_044346895.1. Taxonomy (GTDB): domain Bacteria; phylum Planctomycetota; class Phycisphaerae; order Phycisphaerales; family SM1A02; genus QWPT01. The sequence goes on along the minus strand of JBIIYI010000103.1, from coordinate 5,226 downwards.
CCACCGATTCCCGCACGACGACGACGGCGGATCCGGACCGCGCCACCCAACCCCTTCACGCGTGGCGGCTACCTTGCCCGCATGACGCGCGCGCAGCCGCCTCGCCATCTCGTCCTCCTCGGGCTGCGCGCCTCGGGGAAGTCGACCCTCGGCGCACGACTGGCGCGGGAACTCGGCCTCCCGTTCGTCGACCTCGACGATCGCACGGCGGTGCTCCTCGGCGCCCGGAGCGCGGGTGAGGCCTTCGTCGCGGTCGGCGAGCCTGCGTTTCGCGACGCGGAAGCCGCGGCGCTCGCCAGGGTTCTCGCCGATGACGCGGTCGTGCTCGCGCTTGGCGGAGGGACCCCCACCGCACCCGGCGCGGCCGACGCGCTGCGCAACGCGCGTGCGCGGGGGTGTGCATTCCTCGTCTTCCTCGATCCGCCGATCGAGGCAATGTCGAGGCGACTGACGAAGGACGCAGGGAACCGCCCGACCCTCACGGGACGGGGCGTCGTCGAGGAGATCGAGGAGATCGCGGCGCGTCGTCGGCCGCTCTACGCCGCGCTCGCCGACCGCGTGGTCGGAGGCGATGTCAGCGTCGAGGACGCGAAATCCGAAGTGCTCGCCGCCTTCGCCGCACCGTCCGACACGACGTCGTCCTGACCGGGCGCGCGCCGCAGCCACTTCTGATCGAGGTAGCGCTCGAGCATCGCCCGCGCACCGTCGGCGAACGTCTCGAACTCGACCGCCATGCGGCGCGGCCCCGGATCGTCGATGTTCGAGAAGACCCGCACCACGCGCGCCTTCGCGCGGATCGCGGAGGCGCAACCCGGGAGCGAGATCTCGACGTCGACGGTCGAGCCCTTCCGGACGGGCCGATCGAGCTCGAACCGCATGCCGCCGAGGCTCACGTCGTAGACGTGGCCCTCCTCCGTCCTTCCGCGTCGCTCGACCGTAACGGCGCTGTACATCGGATCGACGGTGTAGCGCGGAAACTGTCGGCGCTCTTCGGAATCGGACATGCTGGAGACCTCCGGGCGCGGAAACCCCGCGCCCCACGTCATCGGCCGCCGCCGTCGCGATCTCTCAAGAAATCCCCCCGTCCGGCAGGAACTGCGCGACGAGCGTCCGCCGGAGCGCCCACTACACTCCGCCCCATGCCCCCGCCGGATGGCGCCCCCGCCTTCGAACCCAGCGCCGACCGACGGATCCTCCGCGCGGCGGACGTCTCGATCGACGCATTGCGCGATCGCGTGGTGGCGGTGCTCGGCTACGGCAATCAGGGCCGGGCCCACGCCCTGAATCTGCGCGATTCGGGCCTGCGCGTGGTCGTGGGCGGCCGATCCGGCTCGGAGAAGCTCGCGCTTGCGACCCGCGAGGGCTTCGAGGCGCTGCCCCTGCCGGAGGCCGCGGCGCGCGCCGACCTCGCGATCGTCGCGATTCCCGATCAGGCGCAGCCCGCCGCCTGGGCGAAGTGGATCGAGGACGCGCTTCCGCGCGACGCGGTGGTCGGCTTTGTCCACGGATTCGCGATCCGGTTCGGCTTCATCGTGCCGCGCGCCGACCTCGGCGTCGTGCTCGTCGCCCCGAAGGGACCGGGCACCACCGTGCGCGCGCGCTACGAGGAAGGCCTCGGGATTCCCGCGCTCTTCGCGGTGGAACGCGAGAACGCCGCGCGCACGGCGCGCGCCCTCGCGCTCGCGTGGGGCGCGGGCATCGGCTGCGCGCGCAGCGGCCTCATCGAGACGACCTTCGCGGCGGAAGCCGAGAGCGATCTCTTCGGCGAGCAGGCGGTCCTCTGCGGCGGGCTGCTCGCGCTCGTCCACGAGGCGTACGCGCTTCTCGTCGAGGCGGGCTATCCGCCCGAAGTCGCCTACATCGAGTGCTGCCACGAGGTGAAGCAGGTCGCGGATCTCCTCTACGCCCGCGGCCCCGACGGCATGCGGCGCGCGATCTCGGACACCGCCGAGTTCGGCGCGTTCGTCGCCGAGGAGACCCTCGTCGACGAGCATCTCCGCGCGAAACTCCGGGGCCTCCTCGCCCGCGTCCGCGACGGCTCGTTCGCGCAGCGCTTCATGGACGACTACGGCGCGGGCCATCCGCGCTTCACGGCGTGGCGCCGGGCCGCGAGCGGCCACCCGATCGAGGAAGCGAGCGCCCGCGTGCGGTCGCTGATGCCGTGGCTCCGGGACGCGTGATGCCCGCGCGCGCCACGCGCCGATAGAGCGGGCGTGACCATTCTGGACGCCATCATCCTCGGGCTTGTCGAAGGCATCACCGAATACCTGCCGGTCAGTTCGACCGGGCACCTCATCATCGCGGCATGGCTGCTGGGGCTTTCCGAAGACCCCGCCCGTAAGCCGTCGATCGACGCGTTCAACATCATCATCCAGGGCGGCGCGATCCTCGCGGTGCTCGGCCTCTACTGGAGCCGCGTGCGGGCGATGCTGCGCGGGCTCGTCGGAAGGGATGCCGCCGGCCGCGCGCTCTTCCTGAAGCTCGTGATCGCATTCCTCCCGGCGGCGATCCTCGGGCTCCTCCTCGACGACCTCATCGAGGAACGACTCTTCCGCCCGGTTCCGGTGCTCATCGCCCTCGGTGGCGGCGGCCTGCTCCTGCTCGTGCTCGCGCCGTGGATCCGGACGCTGACCGCGCGCGAGGCGAACGAGCGCGACGACTTCTCAAATCTCCCCTACCGCGCGGCGCTCGCGATCGGATTCATGCAGGCGATCGCCATGTGGCCCGGCACCTCGCGCTCGATGGTGACGATCCTCGGCGGGATCCTCTTCGGCCTCTCGCCGCGGCGCGCGGCCGAATTCAGCTTCCTCCTCGGGCTTCCGACCCTCGGCGGCGCGTGCGTCTACAAGCTCCTCAAGGCCGGCAAGGACGATCCCTCGGCGTTCCTCGCGTCGCTGGGCGGGCCGGTTCCGGTGGCGGTCGGCATCCTCGTCGCGGCACTCTCCGCCGCACTCGCCGTGAAGTGGCTCGTCGGCTACCTCTCGCGCGGCGGCTTCGCGGCCTTCGGTTGGTGGCGCGTCGCGATCGCCGCGCTCCTCGGAGCCGCGATCTTCAGCGGCCAGATGAAGCTCTGATTCAGAGATCGGCGTAGGAGCCGCTGACCGCCTCGCCGAGCGCGGGCCGGAACTTCTCGAGGAGCGTCTCCACCTTGAGCCGCGCCTCGGCGGGATCGTCCGCGATGCCGCAGACTCCCTCGAGTTCGAAGTAGTTGCCGAGCCCCGCGACCGCATCGAGATGGATGCGCACGTTCTCGAGCATCCACAGTTCGCGCCGCTTCACGATGAGCTTGACGACCGTCCGGTCGAGTCCGGGCCAGCGCACCTCGACCTGCCTGTCGTCGAGCTTCGTCCAGCGCGAACCGCGCGGCCCGACGCGATCGGGTCGGTCGTACCAGATCCACGTGACGCGGGTGCCCGGCTCGCCCTCGATGCGCTCGCTGCGCCGCTTGAGCCGCCCCTCCGCGACCTGCACGAACTCGTCGGTCTGATGCAGCACCGACCGGCGGCGCGCGCCGAGCACGAGGCAGGTGGCGCGCGCGAGCTCGATGTCGCGAAGTTCGCTCTTGAACTCGATGTTCTTCATCGCGTCGCCTCGGGTGCGGAACTCGAACTCGAACTCGACATCGCACGCCGCGCCGGCGGCGCGGGCTACCTGCCCGATGCATCGCCCGCGCGCAGCGCGGCGTCGCGCGCTGCCGCGGCCGTCGCCGGATCCTGCGCCTCGAGGCCGGCGACGAGTCGCGCGAGCTGCCGTTCGGCCTCGTAGCGATCGGGATAGGCGTGGACCTCGCGCGGGCAGGATTCGTATCCGCCGATCGCGTAGAGGCTCCAGTCGGTGCCGCCCGCCTGGCGCGCGACGAAATAGGCCCTGCGGAAGGCGGACGCGTCGGCGACCGAGACGAGGCTCCCGGCCTCGACGAGCACCGGCAGCGTCGTGCAGCGCTCGAAGCCGTCGAGCCCGATCGACGAGGCGACCCCCTCGCCCTCGGCCTCGACCGCGAAGGTCACGCGCTCGCTCGGAAGGCTCGCGCGCGGATGGACGACCTCGACGAGCCGGACGCGACCGAGGCCCTCGCCCGCCCGACCGACGTCGACCGTGCCGACGACGATCTCGTTCGCGCGCGGGAGGAGGCTTCCGCCGAGGAACCAGACGAGCAGCGCCGCAAGCACGACGAAGACCGCGATGCGGACGGAGAGGTTGCGGACGCCGAGGAGGACCTGGGACACGGGACGCGGAGTCTACCGGAGCCCCGCCGCCGAGAGTTCGGCGACGAGCCGCGATTCGTCCCAGATCTCGACGCCGAGTTCGCGGGCCTTCGCGAGCTTGCTGCCCGCCTCCTCGCCCGCGACGAGCACCGACGTCTTCTTCGACACGCTGCCCGCCACCTTCGCGCCCGCACGCTCGAGGATTTCGGAGACTTCGGTACGGCCGAAGCCGGCGAGCGTGCCCGTGACGACGAACGTGCGGCCTGCGAACGCGTTCGATCCGGCCTCGACGGGCTTCGGCTCGCGGCTCGCGAGATCGACGCCCGCCTCCTCGAGCCGCGCGAAGATTCGCTTCGCCTCGTCCGAGGCGAGCCACGCCGCGACCGACCGCGCGGTGACCTCGCCGAAGTCGTCGAGCGCGATGAGGTCGGCTTCGGTGGCCGCGAGCAGTTCGGACGCGGAGCGGAAGCGCCGCGCGAGCGTCTTCGCCGCGCTCGCGCCGACGTGCCTGATCCCGAGACCGGCGAGGACGCGCGCGAGGCCGCGCTCCTTCGCCGCTTCGGCGGCCGCCTCGATCAGCGCGGTCGCGCGCTTGCCGGGCCCCTTCCTCTCGATCTCCGCGAGCGCCTTGTCGCCCTTCGCGAGCGTGCGGGCGACCGCGAGCGCGTCGAGTCGGAAGACGTCGGCGAACTCGCGCACGAGCCCCGCGTCGACGAGCGCGTCGACGATCTCCTCGCCCATCCCCTCGACGTTCATCTGATCGCGGCCGACGAACCACTTGAGGCGCTCGCGGAAGCGCGCGGAGCACATCGGATTCGCGCAGAAGAGCTTCGGTCCCTCGCGCTCGACCGGGCCCGAGCACTCCGGGCACGCGGTCGGCGCCTCGATGGGTGCTTCCGAACCCGTCCGCTTCTCGACCACCGCGCGCACGACCTGCGGGATGATCTCCCCCGCCTTCTCGACGATCACGTGGTCGCCGATGCGGAGATCGCGGCGCTGGATCTCCTCGATGTTGTGGAGC
>JBIIYI010000102.1:0-8753 GCA_044346895.1 Phycisphaerales bacterium | reverse complement strand
GAGAAGGTCGACGCCGTCGGCGAGGGCCGCGCGGTCGAGGTGCACGTGGTGGCGCTGCTCGCCGGGAGCGCATGACCGCGTGAATCGCGCGCGCGGCGTGCTACCCTTGGACTCCCGGCCCGCCTTCCGCGGCGCCCGACCCGGAGAACCGCATGCGCGCAATCGTGACCGGCCAGATCGGCGTGGACAAGAAGCCCTACCTGAAGGCGGTGCGCGATGCGTCCGAACTGCGCGGCGACCCGATCAAGCTGTTCCACCTCGGCGACATGATGTACGCCGAGGCGCCGGACGTGCGTCCCGGGCGCATCCTCGACCTCCCGATCTCGCGCCTCGCCACCCTCCGTCGCGCCGCGTTCAAGGACGTGATCGCCGAGACGCAGCCCGCGCGCGAGTTTCCGAACGTGGTGGTGAACACGCACGCGACGTTCCGCTGGCGGCACGGCCTCTTCGCGGCGTTCGACTTCGACCAGATCGCGAAGTTCGAGCCCAACATGTTCATCTGCCTCGTCGACAACGTCGAGGTCGTGCACCAGCGCCTGCACGCCGAGCACGAGATCGACGCCACCCTGAAGGACTGCATGGTCTGGCGCGAGGAGGAGATCCTCGCGACCGAACTGCTGGCGCAGGCGATGGGCTGCCAGAACAACTTCTACATCCTCTCGCGCGGCCGCATGCAGGACACGGTCGAGACCGCGACGCGGCTCGTCACGCGGCCCGAGATGCGCAAGGTCTACCCGAGCTTCCCGATGAGCCACGTGGTCGACATGCCCGACGTGCTGGCCGAGATCGACCACTTCCGCGCGGAGCTTGCGAAGCACTTCATCACGTTCGATCCGGGCGACGTCGACGAGAAGCTGCTCCTCGACCGCGCGCTCGCCGCGGCGCGCGAGGGCAGGGACTGGATCGAGACCGAGGCGCACACCTTCGGCGGGCGTTCGGGACGCAACCTGCGCGTCTCCGTGCGCGAGGTGCTCGACATCGCCGGCGACATCGACGGCCAGATCTACATGCGCGACTTCAAGCTGATCGACCAGAGCGACATGATCGTGTCGCTGGTGCCGGAACTCCCCAACGGGACGCCCGGCCTCTCGAGCGGCGTCGAGCGCGAGCTCCAGCACGCCTGGGAGCACACGAAGGAGGTCTACGTCGTGTGGAAGCCGAAGAAGGCGCCGAGCCCCTTCATCACCGAGACCGCGACGAAGATCTTCAAGTCGGTCGACGAGGCGCTCGCCTACTTCGAGGCGAAGGGCATGTTCCACCCGGGCAACCTCTTCAGCCACTGAGCCGTCGAGGCCATGCCGCGCTTCCGACTCAAGATCGCCTACGACGGCACGGAGTTCCACGGCTGGCAGCGGCAGGAGCCGAAGTCGGGCACGCCCCTGCGCACGGTGCAGGGCGTGGTCGAGGGGGCGGTGGCGGACCTGATCGGACAGCGCGTGGACGTGGTCGGTGCGAGCCGCACCGATTCGGGCGTGCATGCGGTCGGCCAGGTGGCGGCCTTCACCGCGGACGTGCGCGTCCCCATCGGGCGTCTCGCGATGGCGATCTCGGCGCGGCTCCCGCGCGACGTGCAGGTGGTCGAGGCCGAGCGCGTGCACGAGGGCTTCAACCCGATCGGCGACGCGCGCAGCAAGTGCTACCGCTACACGATCGAGCACACGAGCCATCCGCACCACCCGTGGCCGCTCTTCGACCGGAACCTCGTCTTCGCGACGCCGCACGCGCTCGATCTCGACCGCATGCAGCGCGCGGCGGCGGCGCTCGTCGGGACGTACGACTGCGCGAGCTTCACGCAGATCGACCACGGCCGCACGACGACGGTGCGGAGCGTCTACGACTGCGTCGTGCGGAGTCCGTCGCCGCGACGGGTCGAGATCGAGATCTCGGCGAGCGGGTTTCTCTACAACATGGTGCGCATCGTCGCCGGCACGCTCTTCGAGGTCGGCCGCGGGCGGATCGCGCCGGGCGAGCTCGCGGCGATCCGCGATGCGCGCGACCGGACGCGGGCGGGGCCGACGCTTCCGCCGCAGGGATTGTGCCTTCGCTGGATCTGGTACGGCGGCGTGCGTATGGACGCGGGGGTGGGCGATCCGACGGCGGAGGCGCGCGACGGGGTCGCGCGCGAGGGGCCCTGACCGCAGTCGACCGACCGGCCTGCCGGGGTTCCCCGGTCGTGTGCGGCGGGATTCTGCGAAGGATGCGTGCACACGGCTTCTCGACTTTCCAACCGGCTTGATGCGTCGGATGCACGCATCGGCCAAGACATCCGAAGGAACCGCGCCCCATGCCCTCCTCACGACACGCCCCACGCGCCGCATCGAGCCATGAGCGGCGGATCGCGGCCGGACACGATCGGCCGACACCTCCGCCGATGAGTTCCCCGGCGACCGGACGTGGCGCGTCGCGTACGGAGACTTCGATGGACGCGATCACCCCCGGCCTGTGCGGCGGCGCCTCGTCGCGCGCGCGATGGATCGGTACCGTCGCGGTGCGACTCGCATGCGGCTTCGGAGCGATGCCGGCGTTCGTGGTCGGACCCGTCCTCCTCGCGACGGGCGATGCGCACGCGCAGGTGCTCGACCTCGGCGGAGCGACGGCGGGGCCGAAACTTCCCGACGCGACGGCGGCTGCGGAACTCGCGAAGGAGATGTCCGCGGAGGCGACGGAGCTCGAGGGCAAGGCGAGCGGCCTCACGGGCGAGGCGCGCGCGGCGGAGGAGGCGCGCGTGCGGCTCCGGCGACTGGCCGCGCTCCTTCTCGAACTCGGGGCCGCGCGGCCTTGGCAGGACAGTGCGCCCGTCGTCGCGGGCAGCCGGCTCGTCGGCATGCTCCAGCGCACGGACACGCTGCTCGCCGCGGCGGCCGCCGGTCGGAGCCCGAAGGACGGCGCCCCGCTTCCACAGGAGCGTGCACGGCGTGCCGTCGAGATGCTCGAGCAGCTGTCGAAGATCCAGTACGACCGGGTGCGGGCGGCATGCTCGGCGTCGGGGCCGGCGCTGCAGGCGCAGCTTTCCACCGCGCTCGCCTCGACGCTCGAACCGCTGGTCGAACTGTGCGCCATCGTCGACGGACGCGGCCTCGAGGACGCGTGGCCGCTCGTCGAGGACGGCGATCTCGAGACGATTCGAGCATCGGCGCGCGCGGACGTCGAGTCGCTCCGGGCACGCGCATCGAAGCTCCCGGATGCCGCGGGCGGGAGCGCCGTCCGCGCCGCGCTCGATGCCTGCGTGGCGCGCGGATCGTCGCCCACGTCGATCGGGGACCTGCGCATGATCGGCGGTGCCGTTGCGACGCTCGAGTGGCTCGATGCGATGCGGGCGGAGAAGCCGCCGCGGCCGCTTCCCGACGCGGCGATCGCGCGGGCGATGGCGCGCGTCTCGCTCGCGCTCGAGGATCTCGCCGTGCGCGACGGGCGCGGCGCGGACGCTCCGGCCAATCGCGGACGCGAGCAGCTGTCGGCGATCGACGCGATCGCGGATGCCGCGCGCGAGATGCTCGCGATGCGCGACGACCCCGACATGTCCGCTGCCGCGCGGCAGGCCCTCGCGGATGCGTCCGCGGCGCTCCTCGGAGCGGAACTCGCGGGCGACCAGCGGGCGCGCCTGCGCGTGGCGGACCGGATCCTGACCGCCTCCGCGGCCGCCGAGCGGCTGGTCGCGCGAGAGCGCGAGGAGGCGCCGCGCGACCTGAAGGACGTGGCGCGCGCGCTCGACCGCGACGGTCGCATCGCGGTGAAGGCGCTTCCCGCCGCGTTCGCCGGGCTCGCGGCGGATCCGTCGCGCGCGTCCGAACCGGATCACCTCAGCGCGCTCGAGCGGGTGAACGCGCTCGACGCCGACCGGACCCGCCTCGCGCGCATGCAGTTCCTCATCGACCGGATCGGCGCGCTCGATGCGAAGTCGGGACGCTCCTTCGCCGCGCAGGTCAAGCGCACGGCGAAGCTGCTGCTCGATCCGCTCAAGCGCGACGAGGCGCGCGCGACGTTCGCCGCGCTCGATCGGCAGGCGGAGGCGGCCCTGCCCTTTGCCTACGAGGACGAACTCAAGCGGCGCAGCGATCGCGCGCTGGTGCTGACGGGTGGCCGCGCGGCCGAGGTGGTCGAGGCCGCGGGCGTGCTGCGCAAACGATGGGCGGAGGCGCTTGGCGCAGGCGCCACGACCGGAGCCGACGCCGAGCGCATGCTGCGGGCCGCGCGGCTCTTCTCCTGCCTGCGCGACCTCGATCAGGTGGACGAACCCGTCACGCGGGCGAAGGGCGATCGGCTCGCGCTGTGGGGCGGATGGGCCTCGAGGCGCGCGGCGCTCTCTCCGGCGGCGCAGGATCTGGTCGCCCGTGCCGTGCTCGCGTGCCAGTCGCTTCTCTCCGCAGGCTCCCCCGACGGCGACGCGCAGTTCGAGCGCGACGTGGCGGCGCTCGAGCGTGCGATTCCGCTCGTGACGCTCACCGCTCGGCTCGAGCGCACGGTGGTGCCGGCGCTCGCGGAGCAGGACGACGACGTCGCCGCGATGCTCGCGCCGCTCGTCCAGTCTCCCGCGCCCGATTCGTTCCTCGCCGACGAGTGGGCCGCGCTCGCGGCGGTCGACCGCGCGCTCTTCGAATCGGAGTTCGCGCGACGGACGGGCGACAACCGGACGCGCGATGCGCTCGCGGCCTATCTCGCGAGCATGTGCTCGGAGATCTCGACCCGCGCCTTCGGTGCGCCGATCGCGATCGGACCGCAGGGAACGGCGGACCGCGCGCGCGCGGCCGACCCGGACATCCCGCCGGGTGGTGGTCGGAAGCCAGGTTCGCGGCCGTGACGGGGCATGCTCGCGCGGAAGGCGTGAAGCGACGATGGGCTTGCGAGGAACCGTCGTCGGTGGATGCGTCCGCCGGACGCCGATGCCGCCGAGTGAGCCGAGCAATCCGGGCAAGCCGAGCAAGCCAGCCGGGCCGATCGAGCCAGCCGCGGGAGCCCCGTCCCGATTCTGCACCGGCGCGCCGCGGGTAGCATGGCCGCATGGAGGCCATCGCAAGTGACCACGCGCGTCCGCCGCAGACGCACCGCCCGATGAGCATCGTGGTGGTGGCGCCGCACCCGGACGACGCGGAACTCGGAATGGGTGGCACGATCGCCCGCCTCGTGGATGAGGGGCATCGCGTGCTCGTGGTCGACCTGACCGATGGCGAACCCACGCCCCGCGGCACGCCGGAGAGGCGTCGTGCCGAGAGTGCGGAAGCGGACCGGATCCTCGGCTGCGCGCGCGTGAATCTCGGTCTGCGCAATCGCGAGCTCGAGCACACGATCGAGGCGCGGCATCGGCTGGCAGCCGTGCTGCGCGACCGCGCATGCGAGATCCTGTTCGTACCGCATCCAGACGACGTGCATCCCGACCATCTCGCCGCCACGCGGATCGCGAGCGACGCGAGGTTCGACGCCAAGCTGACGCGGTCGGCGATCCCCGGCGAACCGATCCACCCGCGCCGGCTCATCCACTACTACTGCACCCACCTGCGGGCGGTGCCCTCGCCGACCTTCGCCCTCGACATTTCGGCGCATCGCGCCCGGAAGCGGGAGGCGATCCTCGCGTACCGATCGCAGGTCGTCGAGCACGAGCCCAATCGAAGCCTGCCCGAGCGCGTCGACGTCCGCGATCGCCACATGGGATCCCTGATCGGGACGGAAGCGGCGGAACCGTTCTGGTGCCGTGAACTGCCGGGACTGCGGTCGCTCGAGGCCTTGATCTGACGAACAGGGTCGCGGGCGGTGAAGTCGACGGCGCAACCCGTGCACCGCCGCGCACCACGCATCGCCGCACGTCGTCGGACGCATCCGTGCACACGTCGCCGATCCGCGACACCGGACTCCCCCTTCCCCCGTCCGGAAGATCCGGAACCGGGCGCGCCTCGATCACGCGTACCCATGCGCGCTTCCCGCGGGGCCCGCTGCTAGACTGACGCCTCGGATGGAACTCCTGCCCGATCTGCTTCCCCAGCTTCTCGCCCAGGCGGCCGACGTCGCGTCGGCGGCCCCGGCGAACATGGCGCCGGCGGCCGAACCAAGCGCCTGGCTCGCCTGGATCGAGCAGTACGGCGCGTGGTTCATCTTCTTCGCGTTCATCGTCTGCGGCATCGGCCTCCACGTCTCGGAGGACTTCCTCCTGATCCCGGCGGGCATCGCGATCTACCACGGAAGCATGGACTGGACGTCCACGATCGCCGCGGCGTACTTCGGCCTCATCCTCGGCGACACCGGATGGATCTGGGTGTGTCGGAACTACGGCACGCGGTTGGTCCACAGCAAGCGCTTCCTGCGCATGATGGGTCCGCGCAGGCTGCTCGAGGCGAAGTACGCGATGGAGGAGCGCGGCGTGATCGTGCTGATCCTCGCCCGCTTCATCCCGGGCACCCGCACTCCGGTGCTGACGATGACCGGCATCCTCCACATGCCGTGGTGGAAGTTCCTGGCGGTCGAGTTGTCGACCGTCGCGATCACCGCGCCCGTGCAGATCGCGATCGGCTGGGTCGGCGCCGCCGGATACGACCAGGCGAAGAGCGCCGGCAGCATGCTGACGTTCGGTCTCGCGGGCATCGCCCTCACGGTCGCCGGCATCGTCGCGTTCCGCTGGATCAAGCAGGCGAAGGCCCGCAAGGGCCCTCGTCCCCGCTCGCCGGTCGCCTGGCTGCGAACCTTCGGTCGCCCGCATGCGCGACCGGCGGCCGCGCACAAGTGACGAAGGACCTCTCGCCCCCGGCGAAATCCGCCCGACACCAGCGACCACCGGGCCGCTGCCGTTCACGGCCGGGCCGCTGCCGTTCACGGCGCGTTTGATCGCGTCCGCCCGCCAACGTCGATCGGCCGATGCGATCCGAGCGCGTGCCGGGCTCACGACGGACCCTCCATCTCAGGCCGGTACGGTCGCGGCAGCAGATGGTCGCGCCGAGGCCCGCGAGGCTTGCGGTCCGCCGCGGCAGGAGCCTCCCACGATCCGTCGTCCTCGTCGTCGCATTCGAACGGCCCCCTGAGTCCATCGGGTGGCGACGAGCCCTCGACCGCCGGGCCCGCGGACGTGCCGTGACAGAGCGCGATGAACTCGCTCATGTCCCCGTTGGGCGGAATGTCGCTGACCTCGTCCTCGAGGATCCGCCCGGCCAGGAGCGCGAGGATGCTGCGATCGTCCGTTCCATCGGTTTCGGTCAGGAAGATGCCGAGCCGGGCGAGTCCGTAGATCATCGTCCACAGCGCGCGATGCACGTCGTCGTCGCTCTCGGGAAGTTCGTCGACACGAGGGACCTCGACTCCGATCTCGGCGAGTTGCCTTCGGTTGGTGGTCCGCGCGGCGAACTCGCCGTCCCAGCGGATCGCGGCGATGAACCGGTCGGGCGGCATGGCGTCCGGCGAACGGCCGGCTCTCGCCGCCTGCACCATTTCCTCGAGGAGCCGCTCGATCCCCCGCTCGCGCACTTCGCGCTTCGCGGCGAGGACCCGCTCGATCGCCTCCTCCGGGAGCCGCGGCCGATGCAGTTCGGGATCGGGAGCTCCCGCGGGAACGATCACCGTGGCCCCCGCCTGCCTCCAGACCACGCCGAGCGCCGACCCGCCCGCGGTCGCACCCGGTGCCATGCAATCTCCGTCGCCTGCGCGCCCACCGGCGGCGGACTGGAGCGCGCCCACGCCCGCCGCCCGCTCGCGCATCTCCGCAGCCGCGGGATCCTCCGCCAGCCGATCCGCCGCTCCCGCTGAGTGCGAGTCGTCACATGCCTCGTTCGAAACCTGCGGCCACAAGGCCGCGATGCCGCGTGCCATCACCGTACACCTCTTCCCCTTCGTTGTGCGTCCTCATCACATCGGCCACGCTCGTGGTGGCTCGTCGGCGCGAGACTACCGAGCGCAAGCGCGTCCTCCGCGAAATGCGGCAAAAGTTCCAACGAGAAATTTCTTCCCGTCATCCGAGTCGAATGTCGACGGATCCGAGATCGAAACAGTCGAGCCGCGCGACTCGGACGCCGCGCACGGCGCACGACCGATCCGCTCGGGGCACGATCGCTCCGCTTGGCGCACGATCGCTCCGCTTGGGGCACGATCGATGCGCGCCGGCGACCACTCAGCGCACGAAGTCGTTCGCCGACCAGAGGCGCGTGCGCTCATCGACGGGGACGAGTACCTCGTCGCCGGGAAGGAGCGTGCGCCAGCAGAGATCGCGCGCCGCGGCATCGAGCGCGGCGATCTCCTGTTCCGCGGGATCGCGGCCGTGCGCGCCGCGCGGCGGACGCGACCAGCCCTCCTCGATCCAGCACTCGCGCACCACCACCTGCGCGCGCAGGCGTCGCAGGTCCGGTCCACCTCGCCCGCGTTCGAAGCCGATCTCCTCGAACGCGGTCGGCCGAAGCCGGAGCTCCGCGTCGCCCGCGAGGAACTCGACCGCGCGAACGAACGACGCATCGCCCTCGACCGTCGCGACGAGGCACTCGCACTCGCGCCGGCACGATGCGAGGAAGCCGGCGGGAATCGGCGCGCGGAGCGTGGCCGCGGGAAGCCCGCACATCGCCGCCGGCTGCAACGGAACCGTCACGCGGTCGACGACCTGTCCGAGGAAGTCCATCCGCTCGACGATCGCGGCAAGCCGTTGCGCCGAGAACGACGCCGGATCCAAGAATGCGCCGTCGTCCGAGAGGATCACCTCGAGCGCGCCCGGCGTTCCCTGCGCGAAGCCTCCGGTCGGTTCGATCGACAGCATGCGCGGCGCGCACGCGCGGCGGACCGCATGCCACGCG
>JBIIYI010000101.1:0-8771 GCA_044346895.1 Phycisphaerales bacterium | reverse complement strand
CGCAGCGTTGGCCGCAGCTTGGGCCGCCGCCGTGGCGCCGCAACATTCCGTCGGCGCGCCCCCGACGATTCTCGGGCCTCGCGTGATCGCGCAAGCCGGATGTGGCCACGTCATCGCAGGTTTCTCGGGGCGCGTGTTCGGACGATTTCTCGCGATCGGCGGGAGCGTGTGTCATACTCCGGCGATGAGGCTGTCGGTCGTCCATCCCGAGGCGCCGCGTCGAGCGCGCCCGTACGAAATCGCCATCGTCGGCCACGCGTTCGCGGCCGCGTGCGCCGCATGTTCGATCGCACCCGCGCGCGCCGAACCGCCGCGCTACTTCGCACGCCCGGTCGAAGGCGTGGTGCACCTCTGCCAGCCGGCGAACCCTGCGTCGGCGGCGCCCGTCCGCGGCGTCGCGATCGCGGGCGACGGCAGCATCGCCTGCGTGGCGCACTGCGGATCGACGACGGGCGGCGCGCGCCCGTTCGTCGTGACGCCCACGGGCGAGATTCTCGCCCATGCATACGGCACCTTCACCTTCGCCACTCCGGCAGGATTCCGGCCGAACGGCGAGCTGCTCCTGATCGGCGACTGGTGCCCGCCCGTGAGCGGCGCGTGCACGACCGCGGTCGCGACGTCGTCCGCGCTTCCTTCGGGCAGCGTGGGCGTGCTCGCGTCGAGCTCCGCGACGGCGAGCATCGCGCACGATGTCGAGGATTCCGGCTGGGCCGTCGGCTGGGGCGCGACGAGCGCGACGGGCGCGTGGCGCGTGCGTCCCGACGGCGTCTTCGAGCCGCTCGCGATCGCAGGGGGAGGCGGCATCGACGCGTGCGACATCTCGCCCACGGGAACGGCGGTCGGCAGCGCGTACATCGCTGGATCGCCGCAGGCGGTGCGGTGGACTCCCACGGGCCTCGCCTCCGTGCTCCCGTCGCTCAAGGCGGGTCTTCCGACGCAGGCCTTCGCCGTGGGACTCGACGGCACCGCCGCGGGAACCTCGGGCGGCCGCGCCGTGTGGTGGTACGGCGGCGACTCGGTCGCGCCGCTCCTTCCCGCGGGCAGCCAGAGCGAGGCGACCGCGATCGCCGGCCACTCCGCCGCGGGAAATCCGCTCGGCTTCGCGATCTTCGGAACGCACGCGGGCAGGATGCGGCTCTTCCGCGCCGTCGGTCCGTCCACGTGGACGGATCTCGGCCCGTTCGACGCGTCGGTGCAGTTCCTCAACTTCGAGGTCGTCGCGGCGCCGCAGCCCGACCTGATGTTCGCGCACGCGCTGACGCCGCTCTACCAGCGCGTCGCGTTCGTGTGGACGCTCGGCGACGCGCTGCGTCGGCTCGACCGCTCGATCGTGAACCTCGACGGGGCGGCCCTCGGCGGACTCGAGGTCGTGGACGCGAACTCGTCCGGGACGATCCTCGCGCAGGCACCCGGCGCGTCGGTGCCGTACACGCTGTTCCGGCTCGAGCCGGGCGACACCGACGGCGACGGACGCGTCAACGGCGCCGATCTCGCGCTGCTCCTCGCGACCTGGGGCCCGGTGCCCGCCGGACGGCGCGGCGCCGCCGACTTCGACGGCGATGGCGACGTCGACGCCGCCGACCTCGGTTTTCTCCTCTCGCGCTGGGGTTGACGGATGCGCCCCGCGCGGGGAGCGGTCATACTGCGCGGCATGTTGCGTCCGTCCATCCCCGGAGTCGGTCCTGCGTGCTCCCGGCGCGGGCACGTGCGAAGCCTGCGACGCGCGCTCGCATGCGCGTCGGTCGCGCTCGCCGCAGCCACGCTCGTCCGCGCGGGTCACGCGCAGGACACGCCGGGCGCCGACGTTTCCGGCGCTCGCGGCGCCACCGACACCGTCAGCATCGGGCCGGACGAGCGCGACGAGCGCATCGTCTGGTCGGGCGAGGTGCAGGGAAAGCCGGCCCGGCTGGCGATTTCGCCGAAGAATCCGACCGTCCCCGGCATCTTCGTGACGTGGCAGGGCCCGTTCGCGGGCACGCCCGGCGCGGTCGCGGGAAGCGCGGTCGCCACGCAGGGCGACGTCCGGTCGGCGGCGAACTTCAAGATCGACCTCCACCTCGAGCCCGTCGCGCAACTGTCGCTCGTCACGACCGGGAATTGGACCATCGAGGTGATCCCGCCGGTCGCGGATGCGGAGAAGGCCTTCCCGAAGCCGATCACCTTCGTCATCACCGCGGGCGAGACCACGGTCGAGGGTCGGCCGGAGCGCCGACCTCTGCGCTCGTTCTTCCGACGGCCCGAGATCCGGTACACGATCATGGGCGTCGGCTTCTTCGTCGTCGCGATCGTCATCATCGTGCAGCGGTACCGGGGTTGAACGGCCGCACGCGATGCGCGGGATTCCCGAGATGGGCATGCACATGGTGCTCGCGAACCAGACTCCGGCGCTCCTGATTCCGCCGATCGTCGGCGGGGTCCTCGCGCTTCTCTGCATCTGGGCCGCGGTGCGCGCGTCGCGCATGCGGCGGTTCATCGACGACATGCCCACCTCGAAGGCCGCGGGCGTCTTCATCGGCGACGTCGAGCTGAAGGGCACCGCCGAGACGACGCAGCCGTTCACGAGCCATCTCTGGGGCGGCAAGTGCGTGCTCTACCGCTGGAGCGTCGGCGAGCACTGGAGCCGGACGGTCACGGAGACCTACACGGATTCGAAGGGAAACGTGCGCACGCGCACGCGGCGCGAGTCGGGCGTCACGACCGTCGCGTCGGGCGGCGAGTCGGCGCCGTTCTACCTCCTCGACGATTCGGGGCATCTCCTGATCCGCCCCGACGGCGCGAAGCTCGAACTGCGCGGCGTCTTCTCCCGCACGGTCGGACGCGGCGACCCGCTCTACTACGGGAAGGGTCCGCGCGGCGCGGTGGCCCACTCCGACCACCGCCGCACCTTCACCGAGGAGGCGATCCCGATCCACCAGCCGATCTTCGTGATGGGCATGGCGCGCGAGCGCAAGGACGCGGTCGCCGCCGAGATCGCGGCAAGCGACGACGCCGTCCACTTCCTCATCTCCGTCCGCGGCGAGGACGCGGTTTCCGGCGGCTACGCGTGGAGCACGTGGCTCTGGGCGATCTTCGGCCTCGTCCTCTTCGTCGTCGGCGTCGCGCTTTCCGAGCGCAACATGCGGCTCCTGCCCGAGACGACGATCGCGGCATACGTGGCGGCGCTCGTCCTCTTCCTCGGCGCGTACTTCGGCGCGTGGTCGCTCGCCGTCCTCAACTCGATCCTGCGGCTCCGGCAGCGTGCGCGACGCGCCTGGTCGAACATCGACGTCGAGCTCAAGCGGCGGCACGACCTCATCCCGCGCGTCGCCGAATGCGTCAAGGGCGTCGCGATGCACGAACGCGACACGCAGCGCACGGTCGCCCTCCTCCGGTCGCAGTACGCGCTCGAATCCGGGTCGGTGCGCGGCGGCGAGGCGAAGGTGGTCGGACTGTCGCCCGCCATCGTCGCGGTCGCCGAGGCGTATCCGGATCTGAAGGCGTCGGCGTCGTTCCTCGCGCTCCAGCGGGAACTCGCCGTCACCGAGACGCGGATCGCGATGGCGCGCACCTACTACAACGGGATCGCCACCGCGTTCAACGGCCGCCTCGCGGTCGTGCCCGACCGCTTCCTCGCGTCGCTCGCGCGCATGCGGCCGTTCGAACTCTTCGAGGCGAAGGGCCTCGAGCGCGAGAGCGTGCGCGTCGATTTCGCGCGATAGGGCAGGGGGCGCGGCGAGCGGCGCGCGTCGCGGTCAGCGCACGCGCTCGATGCCCGCGCGATCGACGGCGTGGATGCCGTCGTCCGCGATCCACACCGAACGGAGCTGCTCGGGCGAGAGGAGGATGTTCAGCTGCTCCTCGAGCGTGCGCGCGTCGAGGATGCGCAGCGTGCCGTCGGTCCCGCCGGTCACGAGGCGCGAGCCGTCGGCGGAGACCGCCATGCAAGAGGTCCGCGTGCGCTGACGGCGCGACGACGCGATCGGCGTCCCGTCGCGCGCATCGAGCGATTCGACGAGTCCGTCGCGATCGGCGGCGAAGACGCGCGTTCCGTCGTGCGAGACGGCGACGTCGGTGCAGCTCGCGCCGACGGGCACGTTCCACAGGATCGCGCCATCGCGCGCCGACAGCGCGGTGCAGCCGAGCGGGCGCGAGGCGACGATCGCGCGCGCGTCGACGGCGTCGAGCGCGAGCGAGGGGATCCCGTTCGGCTCATGCACATCCTCGCGGCGGAGCGCGGTGGTCGACCAGCGCACCGTCGCCGCCGCCACGTCGACGAGGGAGATCGTGCCGTCCTCGCGGAGGAGGAGCACGCGCGCGTCGTCCGGCGAGATCGCGACGCGCGAGACGGCGCCCGCGCCTGGAATCTCGGGAAGCGGGCGCTCGCGTCCGCCGTCGACCTCGACGAGCCGCGCGCGCGCGCCGGGCTCGATGCGCAGCGCGCGGCCGGTGCGCGCGAAGGGTTCGGCCGGTCCGCGCCCCATCCACGCCTCGATCCGCGCGCCGTCGGAGATGGCGAGCGCTCCCTGCGTGCCGGCGACGAGCGTTCCTTCCTCCGTGCGCGCGATCGACCAGACGATGTCGTCGGAAAGCGGCGTCGCCGCCATCGGCGCACCATCCGAAAGCCGCCACGCGCGCAGCGTGCCGTCTGCGCCCGCCGAGAGGACGCGGGCCGCGTCATCGACGCCTGCGCGCGCGTCGATCGCGAGCGTCCACACGCTGTCGCGGTGTCCGTGCGCGGTCCACAGCGGCTTCGCGGCGGTGGGCGAGTAGAGCCGCACCGTGCGATCGCGTCCGCTCATCGCGAGGTGGCGTCCGTCCGGCGTCCAGACCGCGGCGCTCTGGAAGGAATCGGGAACCTCGAAGCGCGTGACCACGTCGACGCGCGCGCCATCGCGCGCGAGCAGCACCGCGCCCGCGTGGCCCACGGCGACCAGCGTCGTCGGATCGATCGGGTTGAACGCGATCGCGCGGATCGTTCCGATCGCGGGATCGACGCGCGCGATGAGTCGGCCGGGTTCGTCGATCGGGCGCAGGTCGAGGACGTCGCGCGCGGCGGCGATCGTGCCGTCGGATGCGATCGCGACCGAGAGACCGTTCGGCACCGCTTCGGGTGCGCCGTTGCCTCCGAGAACCCGGCCGTCGCGCGCATCGAGGACGACCAGCGCGCCGCCGGCGTCGAAGGCCGCGAGGCGCGTGCCGTCGGGCGAGAGCGCGATGCAGTTGGTCGCGGTGTCGAGCGACGGGTGCGACCACTCCATCGTCCACGAGGCGCGATCGCCGGGCGACTCTGCGCGGCGAAAGCCCGCGACGACGGGTCGAGAGACGTAGGGCACGGGATAGCCGAACGCGTAGATGCGGTCCGCCCGCGCGTCGCAGGCGATGGAGTACCAGTCGCCCTCGGCGACGGTCGTGCCGCGCAACGCGCCCGCGCGCTCGAGGACGTCGCGTTCGAGCGTTCCGTCGTGCGCGCCGAGCGCCTGCGCATGCTGCGAGACGAGCATGAGGTCGGCGTCCTGGAGGGCGCGCGCCGCCGCGCTGAGATGCGCGAGCCGCGCCTTCGCGCGGGCATCGCGCGCGAAGGCGAGCGAGACCGCCGTCGTCGCCAGCAGGAGGCCGACGGCGGCGGTCGCGGCGGCCACGGTGCGCCTGTGGCGGCGGATCGCGCGCATCCAGCGTTCGACGGGCGTCTGGAGCTCCGCCAGCACCGGCTCGCCCGCGAGATGGCGGCGCAGGTCGTCGGCGAACTGCGAGACGCTCGCGTAGCGCGCGGCCGGATCGGTCGCGGTCGCCTTCGCGACGATCCGGTCGAGGTCGCCGCGCAGCCCGGGCCGCGACATCGCGCCGACGCGATGGTTGCTCGCACCCGACAGCGCCTCGGCCAGCATGCCGCCGAGATCGTGCGCGCGGAACGTGCGGAACGGTTCGTGCGCGAGCAGCTCGTACAGGATCGCGCCGAGCGCGAAGACGTCGACGCGGACGTCGGGCGGCGTGCGCGCATCGAGCGATTCCGGCGCGGCGTACGCGAGCGTGCCCACGACGCGCGGCCCGAGCGCGTGCAGCGTCTGCTGCGTGTCGACGGAAAGCAGCCGCGCGACGCCGAAATCGATGAGGACGGGGCGGGCCTCCGGATCGACGAGGATGTTGCCCGGCTTGAGGTCGCGGTGGATGACGCCGCGTCCGTGCGCGAACGCGACGGCGTCCGCGATCGCGATCATCATGGGCACGCAGGCGCGCGCGTCGGGCCCGGACGCGCGCGCCCGTTCGGCCGCCCAGTCGGCGAGCGTGCGGCGGCCGGGCACGTACTGCATCGCGATCCAGCGGCGGCGCAGCGGGCCCATGCGCGCCTCGCCCGTCTGGTAGAGCCGCGCGATCGAGGGGTGCTCGAGGTTCGCGAGCGTCTCCGCCTCGCGATGGAGGTCGCTCCCGCCGGCGAACTCCGGCAGGAGCACCTTGAGCGCGACTTCGCGCGACGGAGCGTGCTGGATCGCGCGGTAGACCTCGCCCGTCGCTCCGTGACCGAGGAACTCCTGAATCGTGAAGGCGCCGATGCGGGTTCCGGCGGCGATCGCGCCGGATGCGCCCCAGCGGGTCGCATCGCCCGCGTCGCCCGCATCGCCCGCATCGCCCGCATCGACCGCGGGTTCCGGTGGACCGGCGGACTCCCACGCGGTCGGAGGCTCGGACGATGCGCGATCCTCGATCGCCTCGTGCCGAAGGAGGAGCGCGCGCGCCTCCGCCAGGACTTCGGCCGGAAACGCCGCGGCATCGTCGAGCCGTCCCTCCGCGAGCGCCGTGAAGCAGGCGTGCAGGGCGTCGAGCGCGCTCGCCTCGTCGCGGGAGATTGGATCGGGCGACGACATCGCGTGCGATCTTACGAAATCCTGCCCGTCCGGCCGGGGTTGTACGCTTGTCGAGGGCCTGCGGCGGAGCGTCGACGCAGGGGCGGAGCGTTCCATCGGGTGATCCATTGACCGACGAGAAGCCAGTCCAGCCACGAAATGCGTCGAAGGATCCCTCGGTCTCGCCCGAGGAGCGGCATCGTCTGATCGAGGATCTGCTCGCGCGGCATGCGACGGGTGGCGCGGGCGCGCTGCAGGACCTGTGGCGCGAGATCTACACGGAGGTGCATCGACTGGCGCGGTCGATGCTGTCGCGCGAGGGCGCGCGTAAGCCGATCGAGACGACCGTGCTCGTGCACGAGCTCTATCTCAAGATGGGCGGCGCGACGTTCGAGAATCGGGCGCACCTCTTCGGCTCGCTCGCGCGCATGATGGGACAGATCGTGACGGACGCGGCGCGTCGCGCGAACCGCGAACGGCGCGCGGGCGAGGCGCTTGCGAACGGGGCGCGCGGGCTCGCGCTCGACACGCCCGCGCTCGGCCTTCCCGCCGACGGCACGGGCGAGACGAGCGCGCGGGTGATCGAGGCGCTCGAGCGGCTCGACCGGCTCGCGCCGCGCGCGGCGGCCGTCGCGTGGCTGCGCTTCGTCGGCGGACTGACCATCGAGCAGGTCGCGATCTGCCTCGACGTGTCGGAGCGCACGGTGAAGACGGACTGGGCGTTCGCGCGTGCGTGGATGCATCGGGAAACCTCCGCGTCGGGGCGATCGGCCCCCGACGCGCGAGGAACGTGACATCGCTTTCGAGGAGAGATCGGCATGGACATGGACGAGCATCGGTCGACGGCGGCGGGCGAGAGGGGGTTGTTGGCGGAGGTGGCTCGCGGGGGCGAGCCTCCGGAGCGCGATCGCATGCGCTGGAACGAGATCCAGCGGCTGTTCGAACTCTGCCGCGAGCGCCCGCGCGACGAGTGGTACGCGTGCCTGCGCGCCGAATGCGCCGGGCGCGAGGGGATCGCGTTCGAGGTCATGACGCTGCTCGTCGCGGCCGAGAACCTGCCGCCTCTCGAGGGAAACGGGGGGAATGCCATCTAGAGCCCTCGATCGCTGCCCCCGTGGGGGCGTCGGATCGTTTGGAAACGGGCGGCTTCGGCCGCATACTGCACGTGGCATGCGGCAAGGGCCGCACATTCTTGAGGAGTTGAAGATGCGTATCGGGTCGATCGTCGGAGTCGTTGCGTCGTCGCTCGCCACCACGTGCCTCGTGGACACGTGCCTTCAGAACACGGCCTTCGCGGCGTCGGGCGGATGTCCGACGCTCCTGCACGTTCCCGCCGACGCGCCTTCGATCGACGCCGCCGTCGAGCAGGCGTGCGCGGGCGTGCCGCTCGAGGTCGTCGTCGCGCCGGGCACGTGGACGATGGCATCGCGAGTGCCGGGGAACACCCTCCTCGACATCACGGTGCGCGGCGCGGGCGGCGGCGAGACGATCGTCACCGATGTCGGCGACGGTATCGGTCTCATCGACGTCACCGGCGGCTCGACCGCCTTCGCCTGCACGCTCAAGGACCTCACCGTCGCGGGCGTCGTCGGCAGCAGCTGCTACATGACGTTCGACGGCTGTCTCGTGCGCGACTGCTCGGCGACGTTCCTCACGTACGTCGGCACGACGCGGGACACGCGCTTCGAGCGCTGCACCCCGAACTCCTACTCGACGATCCTCTACACAGGCGTTGCCGTCGAGGACTGCGAGTTCGTCGACTGCACCTCGCCGATCCTCCTCTGGTCGGATGGGCCGGCCGTGCTTCGAGGATCGACCTTCACGAATACGGTCGGGCATGCGGTGCGCTGCTACGCGTCGTGCTGCGCGTTTGGAAACAACATCTACACGATCGAGGACTGCCACTTCACGGGCACGATCGGCAACGCGGTGAAGCTCGAGTTCATCCCGCAT
>JBIIYI010000100.1:0-8823 GCA_044346895.1 Phycisphaerales bacterium | reverse complement strand
CGCGACTTGCGGGCTGCTGAAGCTTCGCTTCAGGTGCCCGCTCTCGCTCGCTTTCGTCGGCCTCACCGCGAGTGAATCGCGGTGGGCCGAGATGGGTCGCTCTCGTCGGCCTCTCACGTGGATCACGCCAGAGGGGGCCGCCGCAGCGGCGACCGCGAAGAGCTGGGTCTTTCAGCGGCGGCGGCGCGAGATCATCCCGGCCACGCCGAGCAGCGCAAGCGCACCGGGCGTCGGGACGGTGGTGTACGCGAGGAAGTTGCCGGACGTCGAGGCCGTGCCCCAGCCCGGAGTCGCCGCGTCGCCGCGCGAGAGGTGGTCGACGCCCGGGTCGTTTCCGCCGCCCGAGGTCGCGATGTCGAAGTAGAAGGTGTCGCCCGCGTTGACGCCAAGGGCGGCGAGCGACATGGTCCAGGTGACGGTGTTGCCTGCGACCGAGTTCGTCAGCGTGCCGGTCTGATTCCACGAACCGCCCCACGACCAGAACTGCGCGTTGTCGCTCGGCGCGTCGACCCAGGATCCGATGTAGCGCTCGATGTCGCTCGTGAGGTTGACCGGGCGGCCCCAGCCGTTCGAGCTCGTTCCGCCCGCAGCGGTGTCGAAGTACATCATGTACTTCGTCCAGTTCTGGAAGCCGCGCGTCGTGACGGCGATCGTGAGGTTGACGCCGTCGTCCGACACGTTCACCGACGCGATGTCGAGGTTGTCGAAGCCGTTGTCGAAGAGGTCGAAGGTGCTGTCGGTGTAGATCGCGGCGCCGGTGGTGGACGCGAGGCTGGCGGCGACAAGGGTGGTCGGGATCGATCGCATGCGGACTCCTCGATGGGAATGCGGAGGGACGGGACGGTGCGTCGCATGAAGGACATGCGCCTCTGCCGGAAGCGCAAACGGGGGCCCGACCTTGTCAGCGATTCTCGAAATTCGTTGGAAATCCTCGCTCCGCATCCGCGCTCGCGTCCGGCGGCCCGCAGGCGGGCCAAAAAGCACACGACGCGCCGGTTGTCCGGCGCGCCGTGCGATGGTCAGTGAGAACGGGGGAACCGAGGTCCCGATCAGCGGCGACGACGGCCGACGAGACCCGCGAGGCCGAGGAGCGCGATCGCGCCCGGAGCCGGCAGGGTCGTGTACGACGCGAATCCACCGGCGACCGAGGCCGTGCCCCAGCCCGGAGTCGCAGCGTCGCTGCGCGAGAGGTGGTCGACGCCCGGGTCGTTGCCGCCGCCCGAGGTGGCGATGTCGAAGTAGATGGTCTGGCCGGCGCCGACGCCGAGCGCGGCGAGCGAGACCGTCCAGGTGACGGTGTTGCCCGCGACCGAGTTCGTCAGGTACATCTCGCTACCCCAGTTCCACGCGGAACCGGTCCACGAGACGAACTGCGAGTTGTTCGTGGATGCATCGACCCACGAACCGATGTAGTGCTCGATCTCGCGGCCCGAGAGGTCGACCGGACGGCTCCACGAGTTCGAGGTCGTGCCACCCGCGGCGGTGTCGAAGTACATCATGTACTTCGTCCAGGTCTGGAAGCCGCGCGTCGTGACGGCGATCGTGAGGTTGACGCCGTCGTCCGACATGTCCACCGACGCGATGTCGAGGTTGTCGAGGCCGTTGTCGAACATGTCGAACGTGCTGTCGGTGTAGACCGCAGCGTTGGCGCCGGAAGCGATGAGTCCGGCCGCGAGAAGCATGCATGCACGCATCTGAAGATTCTCCTGAGGGGACGAGGACTTGATGCCTTTCCCGAACTGGACTTTCGGGGGAGGCGGGGGACAGGACGAACTGACGGACCTCCGGGCACCGTTGGACGAGGTGCTCGAAGGGCCACGGGAGTGTGCCTCCTGCGCAGGCGATTCCAAGCGAGAATCGGGCAAAATCTTGACGAGAGGTCGGGATTCCGCACTGCGGCCGCGGTCGTCACCCATTGCTTATCGGACAAATCTTGCGATCGCACGAGTCTTCGCAACCGTTTCGGCAACCTCCGAATCGGGGTCGCTCTCGACCACGATCCCGCAGCCGGCGTGGTAGGCGACCGGGCGGGTGCCGGTCGAGTCCGGCGGGGAGAGTTGGGCGGTCCGGATCGCCACGTTGAGGGCGCCATGGCCCGAGCGGGCGATGAATCCGATGGCGCCGCAGTAGAAGCCCCGGGGGTGGGCTTCGAGTTCGTCGATGATCTGCATCGCCCGCACCTTGGGCGCGCCCGTCACCGATCCCGGCGGGAACGTGGCCGCGAGCAGTTCGAGCCAGTCGACGCCCTCGCGCAGCCGCGCCTCGACCTCCGCCACGCCGTGGTGGACGGTCGAATGGGTCTCGAGGACGCGCGCGTCGCGCACCCGGACCGAGCCGATCTCGGCGACGCGACCGAGGTCGTTGCGCATGAGGTCGACGATCATCGCCAGTTCGGCCGCGTCCTTGCCGCTCTCCATCAGTTCGCGCGCGTCGAGCGTGGAGGGCCGCGTTCCCTTGATCGGGCGCGTGACCACCGAGCCGTCCGGGCCGACCCGCAGGAAGAGCTCGGGGCTCATCGAGACGAGCGCGCCGCCGTCGGGGAGGTCGATCGAGGCCCCGAACCACGCGCCGTTCGAGGTGATCGCGCCGTGCGCGAAGCTGCGTGCGCAGCCGACGAGCGTCGTCGTGAAGCGGCGCGCGATGTTCGCCTGGAACGCGTCGCCCGCGCGGATGTACTCGACCGTGCGCGCGACGTTCGCCGCGAAGCGCGCATCGCCCTCGCCGCAGCGGAGTTCGGAGAGCGACCATGCGCTCGCCTCAGGAGCCTCGAGCGCGGGCGGTGTGCCGATCGCCGAGATCGCACCGGTCGCGTGGTCGACGATCCACGCGTCCTCGCACCAGTGGAGAACGGCCTGCGGCGCGCGCGTCGCGCTCTCCGCGGGATCATGCCTTGCGCGCGATCCGGCCCGCGAGCCGGACCGCGTTGGTCCGAGCGCTTCCTCGAACGTCGCGCCCAGTCCGTAGCCGAGCGCCACGATCCATCCGCCGTCGAAGGGACACGCCCGGGGCGAGCGACCGTTTGCCGCCGCGCCTTCCGCCACGCCTTCAGCCACGCCCTTCGCCGCCTCGACGCCTCCGCGCGGCGTCCGCGCGAACGCGTCGGCGAGCATCGCGCGCACCTCGGCGGGTCCCGCACCCGCGGGAATCACGACCGTCGCCGACGGCCTCCCGAAGATGCTCCAGCCGTTGTGCGCGCGGTCGGAGCCGCCGGAGACGAGCGCGGCGAGCGGCTCGCCGGCGGGCCAGCGCAGCAGGATGTCCGCGGCGCCGACGGCGGCGGGGAGGATGGCGGTCGCGGCGGACACGGGGGGCGATGGTAGGGCGAAGCGCACCGGGTGGCGCGGAGACATGCGCGTTCGCGGCCGAATCCAAGCGATTCCGAGACTTCGGCGGATCTGTACACTCCTCGATTCACCGCGGCGGGAAGACGCCGCGCACGCAACTCTCTGGAATCACACACCAATGGCGAGCAAGAAGAAGGCGAAGCCCGCGAAGTCGGGCAAGGCTGGCAAGTCCGCGAAGCCGGGCAAGGCCGGCAAGTCTGCAAAGTCGGGCAAGGCCGGGAAGAACGTCGGCAAGATGGTCTTCTACTTCGGCGAGACGAAGTGCGAGGGTCACGCGGGGCAGAAGATGCTCCTCGGCGGCAAGGGCGCGAACCTCGCCGACATGGTCTCGATCGGCCTCCCGGTTCCGCCGGGCTTCACCATCACCACCGACACCTGCGCCGCGTACTACGACTGCGGCGGCCGGCTGCCGAAGGGCCTGATGGACGACGTCCAGAAGAACATCAGGATGCTGGAGAAGGAACTCGGCAAGAAGTTCGGCTCCGACACGAATCCGCTGCTCGTCTCCGTGCGCTCGGGCGCCGCGGTGTCGATGCCGGGCATGATGGACACCGTCCTCAACCTCGGCCTCACCGACAAGGCGGTCGAGGGCCTCGCGAAGGGCACGGGCAACCGCCGCTTCGCGTTCGACGCGTACCGCCGCCTCATCAACATGTTCGGCGACGTCGTCATGGGCGTCGACCACCACAAGTTCGAGCACGCCTTCAGCGCGATCAAGACGAAGTACGGCGTGAAGGAAGACACGCAGGTCCCGACCGAGGGCCTCGAGGAACTCGTCGCCGAGTACAAGAAGGTCTACAAGGACCAGGTCGGCGCCGACTTCCCGCAGGATCCGATGCTGCAGCTCGAGCACGCGATCAAGGCCGTGTTCAGCTCGTGGAACGGCGACCGCGCGATCGAGTACCGCCGCATCCAGGAGATCAAGGGCCTCAACGGCACCGCGGTCAACGTGCAGGCGATGGCCTACGGCAACATGGGCGAGACGTCGGGCACGGGCGTCGCGTTCACGCGCGACAACACCACGGGTGAGAACGTCTTCTACGGCGAGTTCCTCGTGAACGCGCAGGGCGAGGACGTCGTCGCGGGCATCCGCACGCCCGAGCCGATCGCGATGATGGAGAAGCGCTTCCCGAAGGCGTACGCGCACCTCATGAAGGTGCGCGCGAAGCTCGAGAAGCACTACAAGGACATGCAGGACATCGAGTTCACCGTCGAGAACGGGAAGCTCTTCATGCTGCAGACCCGCACCGGCAAGCGCACCGCGCAGGCCGCCGTGCGCATCGCGGTCGAGATGGTGAAGGAGAAGCTGATCGACGAGAAGACGGCGATCAAGCGCATTCCCGCGGGCGACCTCACGCAGCTCCTGCTTCCCTACTTCGCGGCGGCCGACAAGAAGGGTGCCACGACCGTGACCAAGGGCATCGGCGCCTCTCCGGGCGCGGCGACGGGCAAGCTCGCGTTCACCGCGGCCGAGGCCGTCGAGCGCGCGAAGAACGGCGAGAAGGTGCTCCTCGTCCGCAAGGAGACGAGCCCCGAGGACGTCGCCGGCATGCACAGCGCCGTCGGCATCCTCACCTCGACCGGCGGCAAGACGAGCCACGCGGCGGTCGTCGCCGTCGGCTGGGGCAAGTGCTGCGTCGTCGGCGCGGGCGAGCTCTCGATCGATGAGAAGGCGGGCAAGCTGCTCGTCAACGGCCGCACCTTCGGCCGCGAGGACGTGCTGTCGATCGACGGTGCGACCGGCGAGGTCATGGTCGGCGCGGTCAAGGCGACGATCCCCGAGAAGATCTCGGGCGACTTCGCGAAGGTCATGGACTGGTCGGCGAAGTACGCGGACATGAAGGTGCGCACCAACGCGGACAGCCCTGAGGACGCGCGGCGCGCCCGTGAGTTCGGCGCCGTCGGCATCGGCCTCTGCCGCACCGAGCACATGTTCTTCGGCGGCGAGCGCATCGCGGCGATCCGCGAGATGATCCTCTCCGAGACGACGGAGGCGCGCGAGAAGGCGGTCGCCAAGCTGCTGCCGTTCCAGCGCGCCGACTTCATCGGCATCCTCACGGCGATGGACGGACTGCCCGTCACGGTGCGCCTGCTCGATCCGCCGCTGCACGAGTTCGTGCCGCACGAGGAGAAGCAGCAGGCCGATCTCGCGCGCGAGATGGGCATGAGCCTCGCCGACGTGAAGCGCCGCGTGTCGCAGCTCCACGAGGCGAATCCGATGCTCGGCCACCGCGGCTGCCGTCTCGCGATCACCTATCCCGAGATCCTGCGGATGCAGGTGCGCGCGATCGTCGAGGCGGCGATCGAGTGCCGTGCGAAGAAGGTCGACGCGCGGCCCGAGATCATGCACCCGCTCGTCGGCACGCGGAAGGAGCTCGCGCTCCTGCGGAAGTGGACCGAGGAGACGATCCAGCAGGTCTGCGCCGAGAAGGGCGTGAAGATCGGCGGCAAGAACGGGCTCGACATCCCGATCGGCACGATGATCGAGATCCCGCGCGCGGCCGTGACCGCCGACGAGATCGGCGAATGCGCCGACTTCTTCTCGTTCGGCACGAACGACCTCACGCAGATGACGTTCGGCTACAGCCGCGACGACATCGGCTCGTTCCTCCCGGCGTACCTCGAGAAGGGCATGCTCGAGAAGGATCCGTTCCAGTCGATCGACACGGTCGGCGTCGGCAGCCTCGTGAAGATGGCGTGCGAGAAGGGCCGCGCGGTCGCGAAGGCCGAGAAGAAGGCGTTCAAGCTCGGCGTCTGCGGCGAGCACGGCGGCGATCCCGCCTCGATCGCGTTCTTCCAGAAGTGCGGGCTCGACTACGTCAGCTGCTCCCCGTTCCGCGTGCCGGTCGCACGTCTCGCGGCGGCGCAGGCGGCGCTGGCCTGAGTCGTCGAAACATCGCCCGCGGCGCGGCCCTGTCGCGCCGCGGGCTGTTTTTTGCCTGCGCCGCCCCGCGACGCCTCCGATGCGCGGTGCCGGCGCCCGCATCCTGCGCATCGCGAATCCCACCGAACGAAACCGCCCCGCGCGATCGAATCGCGCGGGGCGGGGGACTTCGGCGATCGCGTGCGCGTCGCCGGGACAGGATCGTTCGATCAACCCCAGTTTGCGAGCAGGATCGAGAGATCGGCCGCATCGGTATCACCGTCGCTGTCGACGTCGCCGGACGCAGTTCCCCAGGACGAGAGGAGGAGCGAAAGGTCTGCTGCATCAACATCGCCGTCGAAGTCGAGGTCGCCAGGGGTGAAGCAATTGGCGCGGGCCTCTTGGGCGCAGAGCGAGTCCCATGCGGTTTCACAGCAGTACGGATCAAGATTGCACACGGTCGTGCAGCACTCTGCGTTTGAGCAGCCAGGGCCGTGCGAAGCGGTGCAACTTCCGGAACCGCTGTCACCGCAAACTGGACTGCAAGTCACCGAGAGAGAGCCCGCTGCGTTCAGGCCATTTTCAGCAGAGATTCGCAAGAAGTACGTGGTGCCTGCGATGACGGCGTATTCGAGTTGAACGCTGCTCGTGCTGCACGTTGGATCGACGTTCGTCGAGCAGCGCAGTTCGGTGCCGCCGCAACCCGTCGTGCCGGACGAAGTCACGGCATTCCACAGCGAAAGCGTCATCTGCGATTCAGCGAAATCCGTGCATGCAGTGATGGTCATCCAGCCTGAGCAAGGCGCAGTGAACTTACGCCACGTGCCGCGTGTGTCGCCAACACCACAGCTCGTCGGGTCAGGAACCACGATGCCGTCGCTTGTGTTGAAGAGGTAACCATTGGCGCCAGCATCTGGTGCCATGAGTCTCGCTTCGGCGCAGGTATCGCCTGTGCGGCAAGTCGCCTCCGCTCGCTGCACGCAAACGCTGTCCCATACGTTATCACAGCAGAATGGATCGACACTGCAAGTCGTGACGCAGCATGCGTAGTCATTGCAGCCAGGCGTTCCGTGCGACACGTAGGGGCTGCCTGCGCTGGGTGTGCCGCAACCGATGCAAGTGACGAGCGCGCGATTGGCACACACACCGTCCCACTGCGTGTCACAGCAGTAACTGTCGTTCGCACAGACGATCGCGCAACAGTTCGCGTCGTTCGAGTACCGGGAAGGGTGCGCGACCCATGAGGAGCCTGCGAGCAAATCGCCGCAACCGTCGCTCGTCGCGTTCACGCAGTCAAGGCAAGAGGAGTGTCCAGCGCGCCATGCGGTGATTTCACCGATGGACGGGCTATTTGCGAAGGTGTTCGCACCAGTCAAGCCTGGGTTCATCGTCGAAGCAGGCGAAGCGCAGGCGCAGTGCGTGCCGCCCCAATTGTGCCCCGCTTCGTGCGCGAACAGGTCGGTGCTCAGCCCGGTGTTTGGTACGAAGTCGATCGCGCTTACTCCGTGCGCGACGTAATCGGCAGGGGCTGCACACACATCGCCAATCCAGGCGCAGCCGACAACGCCGCCGCCCGAAATGCGACCAGTGAACATGTGAACCATGTCGCGGAAGAGCCCTGGGAACGGCGCGCCCTGCACTTCACCCCAGAGTGCGGTGTTCTGCACAAGGAGATCGTTGCCGCTGCAGAGATCAGCGCCGACGTATGGATCGCTGCCCGCGGTGTTGCGGACGACGATGCCTGAGATGACGTGGCGAATCGAGACTTCTGACTCGTACTGCAAGTTCGAGATGGCGATGATCGTCTCGACTCGATTTCCCGTCAGATCAAAGGTTGAGCCAGCCCGCGTGAAGAACGGGAAGTCGCAGTCGATGACCATCTGTGTTTCGCAGACCGCGCCAGCGACGCCGCCGTCACCCGCGATGCCACCCTCACCTTCGCCGGTGCCGCCGAAGATCCCGCCATCGCCTCCATGATGATCATGATCGACGCCGCAGAAGCCATCGTGCGGCGCAAGATCATCGCGCGTGTAGGCGATGTGGTCGCCCGGCATGGCGCCAGGAACCGCGAGGCTGAGTGCATCGACGAAGATGCGTTCGCCATCAGCAAGGTCGATCGCGAGCGTGAGCTTACCCTCGTGGTACGAGCCGGCGATGCGCGAGCCGGGGATGCCCGCGACTCGACCGCCGACCGTGCGGCTCTCGCCCACGGGCAGTTCGACCGCCTGGCCGGCGTCGTTGAAACCGATCATCTTGAATCCCTCGCCGCGCACCGACCGCGGGCGCAGCTCGAGCGCGAGCGGGGCGCCGCTGCGCGGATCGACCACGGTGACGTGCATGAGTCCGAATTCGCCGATCGCGGCGGGCGCGAGATGGAAGACGGTGCCGCCGAGAAGTCCGAACGCCTCCGCGACGTCGGCGGGAGCGTCGATGGGCCCGTGCGCGGCGATCGAGGCGCCCGACTTGCGCATGACGCGCTTCGCCGGCGACTCGAGCCGGGGTTCGCGCGAGATCTTCGCGACGGAACTGGCGAGCGGAGCCGGAGCCTCCGCGCTTCGGCTGGGGGCGGCTGGTTCGGCGGCGAGTGCTGCCGAGCAGGTGAGGTACGAGCCGACG
>JBIIYI010000099.1:0-8851 GCA_044346895.1 Phycisphaerales bacterium | reverse complement strand
TGCCAGGGCCGGACCGCGTGCTCGACATGATTCTCCTCGACAACATGGACCCCGCGATGCTCGCCGAGGCGGTGCGCCGGCGCGACGCGCGGGGCGCGGCGGTGCTTCTCGAGGCCTCGGGCGGCGTGCGCCTCGACACCGTGCGGCGCATCGCGATGAGCGGCGTCGACCGCATCTCCGTCGGAGCGATCACGCACTCGGCCTCCGCACTCGACCTCGGGCTCGACATCGAGATCGGCCATGGAGGAGATTCCGGCGGCGCGCGTCACGCGACCGGGGCGGAGCGATGAACGGCCGCGGTTCCGCCGGTGCGGCGGAGGATGGCCGCGAACCCGCGCGCTGGCGGCGCGCGCTTTCCGAAGCCTGCGCGCGCACGACGCTCTTCCGCGAGGCGTTCGTCCTTCCGGAGGTCGAGTCGACGCAGGATGCGCCCGAGACCCGCGCGGCGCGATCGGGCGCGATCGTCACGACGCTCCGGCAGACGCGCGGACGCGGGCGCTTCGGCCGCTCGTGGGAGGACACGGCGGAGGCCGGCGTCGCGGCGACGTTCGTCGTCGAGGCGCAGGCGAGCGAGCGCCTGGTGCTCGCGAGCGCGGTCGCCGCGGCGGAAGCGTGCGAGGCGGTGCTCGGGCGTCGGCTTGGGATCAAGTGGCCGAACGACGTCGTCGCGGACGGCCGCAAGCTGTGCGGCGTGCTGATCGAGCGGCGCGACCAGCGTGCGCTCGTCGGCATCGGCATCAATGTGGCGCAGCGCGCCTTCGACGGCGCACTGTCGGAGCGCGCGACGAGCCTCGCGCTGCTTGGCGCCCGCGGCGGACGGCTCGAAGTGCTTGTCGCCCTCGTCGAGGCGCTCGACCGCGCGCTCGTCGCCAGCGACGCGCGGCTCGTCGAGGCGTTCCTCGAGCGCGACGCGATGCGCGGCCAACGCGCACTCTTCGCGACGCCCGAGGGGCCGGTCGAGGGCGAGGTGCGCTCGATCGACCCGATGCGGGGTCTCGTCGTCCGCACCGACTCGGGCGAGCGGTTCCTTCCCGCGGGCTCGACGAGCGTCGCCGAGTGGGCGGGACGCGCGATCCGGTAGGAGCGCCCGTCCGCGCACGCCACCTCCTCGCGCCGCGTCGGCGGCGTCCCGGCCGGCCCGCGCTTTCGGCCGAACGGTCGGGCCGCGCGTGCCGGACCTCAAGTGCGCCCGACCAACCCGCCGATGAAGCCGCGGATGAACCGGCCGATCGCCTCACCCTTCGATGCTCGATCGAACCGCGCCGCGACCTCGCCCATCCAGCTGGCGGCCTGCGCGGCGCTGGTCGCGACCGCCGCGTCCGTCGCGTCGGCCCAATCGGCCGCGGGTGGCGGCGCGGGCCTCGCGAACGCGGCCACCGCGACCAACGACGGCGCCGACTCCAACGCGCGGTCGGCGGACGACGCCTCGCTGCTCGTCGCGCCCGTCGTTCGTCCTGCCACGCTCGTCCGCCCGGTCGACGGTACGGCGGCCGCCGGCCCCAACCGACCGCGACTCGAGATTGTCGATGCAGGCCGCGAGGACGTCGGCCCGCTCGGCACGTCGCTCCGCTCCGACCCCGTCGACCAGCGCCTCCCGACCGGATTCGAACGGGTCTATCGCGTGCCGGGCAGTTCGACGCTCCTGATGCGCGGCAACGGCGCCCTCTTCGCGGTGTTCGAGGAGAGCGTCTACCGCCGTTCAGGAGCGGCGCTCCCGCCTGGAACGGTCTTCCACATCGGAATGCCCGACCACCGGCCTCCGGCCTTTGGGCTTGAGCACGCACCGGCCGATGCGCGCTCGTCGGGCGACGCGGCGGCAGGCAGGCGCGGCGTGATCAGCCCAACCCCGATCAACTCCAGCCCGATCGACCGCCGCATCCGACCGACACGCCCGCAGGCCCTCGGCTTCGATTCCGCGCACGCGTCGGCGGCGTCGCACACGGAGGTCGTGGCGCCCATCACGCTCGAATCGGTGTTCGGCATCGCGCCGCGCGATCCGGTGGAGACGTCGAACCCGTTGGGAACCGAGCCGTCCGTCGCCGCGATCGAAGGTGCGGCTTCGGACTTCGATGACTTCCTTGCCGGAACTTCGACCGCCAGCGCCTCCGCCGATGCGGTTCGGTCGGCGGACGCCGCAGCGTCGAGCGCCCGCGACATCTACGCGCACCTGAAGCTCGGGCCTGCGCGCATCGCCCGGGCGGACTGACGCAACGCGTACGGCTTACGGCTCACGGCTTTTGGCTCACGGCTTTCGGCTCACGACGTGCTGCGCGGCGCGTCGACTCCATTCGTCGCGCGGGACCTACTCGGCGCCGCCTTCCGGCGCACGCACGTTGCCCGCCTCGTCGTAGTAGGTCCACTTGCCGACGCGCTTTCCATCCTTGTAGTGGCCCTCGCGTTCGATCCTGCCGTTCTGGTAGTACGCGCGCGAAAGGCCGTTGCGCTCCCACTTGCCGTTCGCGCTCCGGCGCAGTTCGTAGGTGAACTTGAGCGCCCGCGTGCCCTGCCAGTACTCCTTCATCAACTTGACTTCGTCCTTCGGAGCCTGCCCCTTCGATGCCTCCGCGGAAGGGGCGGCGGTCGCCGCGGTGCCTGAAGCCGGCGGGGTCGATGCGTCCTTTCCGCCACCACCTGCTGCGGAAGCGACCGCGGGCGCGGAGGGCGGGGCCGCGACCGAATCCTTCGACCCGGACGGAGCCGGCGTGCTGGCGGCGGACGTGCTGGTCGTGCTTGTGGTCGCGGGCGCCGTGGTTTCAGGCGCCGTGGTTTCAGGCGCCGTGGTTTTAGGCGCCGGGGTTTCAGGCGCCGGGGTGACCGACGTCGGAGCGCTGTCGCCCGGCGTGCGCGCCTGATCGCCGCAGCCGATGGAGAGTACGGTGAGCCACGCGGCGAGAGATGCGGAAAGCCCCAGTCCCGGGCGCGAACAACGTCCGTGACCACGGCCGCAGCCACGGACGCGCGCTTCCTCGGCCTGTGTTCGTGCGTCGATCTGGGCGGGGGGTGCGGAGCGACCAGTGCATCGGATGGCGGACATTGGAACTCCGGGTGGATCGCGAAAGGCTTGCCGGTCGCGCGCATCGGTCGCGCGCATCCGTCTCGGGCCGGTCGCGCGCAGCTGAGGCGGCGCGACCCCGCGGAGGATACGTCGGCGCGTTTGCCTCGCAAACTCCGCATCTCCGGACGAACCGAAGTCCCGTCCACCGTAGACTCGCGTCCCGATGCCCGCTTCCCGCACCCATCGATCGCGCGATTCCCGCCTCGGGCCGGGCCCGAGGATCGGGAACGCGAGCCGCATCGGGCCGTCTTCCGTGCTGCTTGCCTGCGTGATCCTCGCGTGCGCCGCGTTCGGCGCGTCGGTCCGCGCGGCGCACGCCGATGTCGAGGTCCTCAGCGCCCGGCCGCCCGCGGTGCGCGGCGAGCCGCTGCTCATTCCGGTGCGCATCGACGGCTCCGCGCCCCGCACGATCGACGTGACGCTCGACGCGCCGCGGCCGGATGGACGCGTCGAGCGCATCGCGCGGATTCGCGGCACCGTCGCCTGGCCCGTGCGCGTGCGCACCGCCGCCACAGGACGCTGGGCTCAGTCTGCAAGCCCGATCGTGCTCGAGGCCGATCGCCCCGAGGACGCGACCGACGCGTACGTCGCGATCGAACTGCCCGACGCGGTTCCGGCGCGCACCACGCTTGCGATCGCCGGAGCCACGCTCGAGCCCGCGTGGCACGACCGCGCGCCGGCCGATCTCCTCGCGCGGCTCGCGCAGCGCGCGAGCATGCTCGTCCCGCAGGGCGCGCCCGATCCGCTGCTGTCGCGGCCCGACCCGTCGCTACCCTTCGAACGCTTCCGCGGCGAGATCGGGCGCGCGATGCGCGGTTGGGATGGACCTTCCGCGGCCGAAGCGCTCGATTCCGCGAACGCGCTCGCCGCGCGCGCGTCGAACGCGCTCTGGCTTGCCGCGCTCGCGCGGATCGCGGCCGTCAGCGAAGGCACCGCCGCCGAGGCGGCCGAACTGCTCGTCGCGACGGCGAGCGACGCGCAGGCGCCGGCGCCGATCGCGGCGTGGATCGCGGATCCCGGCGAGGTGTCGGCGCTCCTCACGCTCGCACTCGACCCCGCGCGCACCGACGAGGCGATGGTCGACGCCGTGGTGACGTGGATGCGCGTGCGGACGCCGCTCCTCATCTGGATCGAGGAGGAGACGCGCGACGACGTGGCGATCGCGATGGCGAATCCGACGAGCGGCGAGGAAGTGGTGCGCTTCGAGTGGATCGAGCGCGACCTCCTTTCGGACAGCGATCCGCCGGTCGCGACGATCGTGCCGCCCACCGAGACCGTCCGGCTGCGGCTTCCGCGCGCGCGCGGTGCCGAGATCGACGGCAGCGCGATCCCGGGTGCGGGGCTCTCGATCCTGCGCGTCGAGAACCGCGGACTCGTGCGCACCATTCCGATCGCGCCGCCCTCGGTGCGCGCGCGGCCGTCCGGCATCGACTTCTCGCCATTCGTTGCACCGCTCGATCTCCCGACCGTCGCGGTCGGTGCGCGAACGTCCGCTTCCGCGGGACCGCCGACGCTCGCATCGCTGCGTCCGAGGCTCGCGGGATGGGAGATCCTCGTCGACGCGCGCGGTCCGGTCGTTGCGGCGGCGGACGGCGCGATGCAGGAATGTCTGGAGATCTCCGGCCCCGGCGGACGTCTGCTGCGCGTCTTCCGCGACGGCCGCGTCGACGACGCGGACGGGCTGCTGACGGACGGCCTGCCCGATGCGGGTCCGGGCGTCTCGATCCGCGACTTCGGCGACCGCTGGCGCCTCTCGCTCTTCGTGCCTCCGGCGTGGCTCGATCGCGACGGCCCGGCCACGCTCGTCGAAGTCGGATTCCGCCGCCGCGTCGGGACTTCCGTCTTCGACGCGCCGCTCGCGGCACCTCCGTGGCGTGCGGTTCCGCGGACCATCTCCGTCGACATCCTCGCGCCGAAGTAGCCCGACGCGCGGAGCCGACTCGGCGTCGGATCGATTCGCCGGGTGAACCCCGTATACTCGCCCGCCATGCAAGGCATTCCGCCGCGGATCTCGGCGTTCCTCAACCAGAAGGGCGGCGTCGGGAAGACGACCTCGACCGTCAACATCGGCGCGGCGATCTCGCTGCTCGGTCGGCGGACGCTGCTCGTCGATCTCGATCCGCAGTCGCATCTCTCGCTGCATCTCGGCGTCGACGGGGCGAGCGTCGGACGCACCGCCTACGAGGCGCTGGTCGAGGAGGACTGCGACCTGCGCGACACGATCGTGCAGGTCCGCGACAACCTCTGGCTGCTGCCGTCGACCACCGATCTCGCCGGCGCCGAGACCGAGCTCGCCGCGCATCCCGACCGCAACCGCATCCTGCGCGAGCGCTTCGAGGCGCTGCGCGGCGAGTACGACTTCGTGCTGATCGACTGCCCGCCGAGCCTCGGCGTGCTGACCCTCAACGGACTCTGCCTCGCCGACGAGGTGATCGTGCCGATGCAGGCCCAGTTCCTCGCGATGCAGGGACTGACGAAGCTGCTCGAGACGGTGCAGCTCCTCTCGCAGGGGCTGAATCCGACGCTGAA
The DNA here is from genome assembly GCA_044346895.1 of Phycisphaerales bacterium. Classification (GTDB taxonomy): domain Bacteria; phylum Planctomycetota; class Phycisphaerae; order Phycisphaerales; family SM1A02; genus QWPT01. Next base: position 3,267 of record JBIIYI010000099.1, on the reverse strand, counting down.
GGTCGGCGGCGTCGTCCTCTGCATGCACGAGACGCAGACGGCGCACAGCCGCGAGGTCGTGCAGGAACTCGCGAACTTCTTCGCCGAGCACGAGGGCAGCGCGCTTCCGTGGGACGGCGCGAAGGTGTTCATGCCCGCGATCCGGCGGAACATCAAGCTTGCCGAGGCGCCGAGCTTCGGACAGACGATCTTCGACTACGCGCCGTGGTGCCCGGGAGCGATCGACTACCGCGCGCTCGCGGAGCGCTTCGTGCGCGAATGGGAACTCGCGCACGGCGTCGCCGATGCGATCGCGGGGAAGCCGACGCCCGCCGCCGCTGCTGCTGCGGCCGCTGCCGCCGCTGCCGCTGCGGCCGCCGCAGCCGCGACGCTCGCCGCCAACCGCTTCACGCCCGAGACCGCTGCCGCGGCGCGCGCCGCAAAGGCCGCGAAGGCCACGCAGACGCGGCCGTCTGGCGTTGCGCCCAAGGCCGCGATGCAGGCGGCGACGAGCGTTCCGGCCGCGAGACCTGCAGGCTCACGCGCGCAGCCGGAGCCGGCCGCGTCGTCGCGCATCGAGTCGCGCATCGAGTCGCGCATCGAGTCGATCGCGACGCCGGTGAGGTCGCCGGCTGCGTCGGCAGCGGCGCCGCGCGCGGCGGCGAAGCCCGATGCGAAGATCGACGCGAGGCCCGACGCGAAGACCGCAGGAAAGCCCGATGCGAAGGCGCCAGCGAAGGAGTCGGCGAAGCCGGCGAAGTCGGCGCCGCGGATGACGTCTGAGACGCCGGCCGCAGCGGCAGCGTCAAGCGCCGAGGTCGAGACGAAGCCGGCGGTCGCCGCGCGCGCGGCCGCGAAGCCGGCGCCGAGGATTCAGCCGAGGGTCGAGCCGAAGACCGACGCGAAGACCGACGCGAAGACCGACACGAAGACCGACACGAAGACCGACGCGAAGTCTGAAACGCGGACCGAAACGAAGTCCGCTCCGCGAACCGACTCCGTCGAATCGACCGAAGCCGAGTCGATCGATGCGTCGCATCCCTTCCGCGCGGCGCTTCGGGCGCGGGGCGGCTGACGGATGCAGGGCGTCGAGTCGGTTCCACCGATCGCGCGCGCGGCATCGGCCGACGACGCGCGCGCACGGCGCGCGTGGCGCATCCTGCTGGTCGCGTACCTCGTCCCCATCACCGTGCTGACGCACTGGCCGCGCTTCGGCGTTGGGGGCGCCGGCATGGTCGACAAGTTCGTGCACTTCGTCGCATTCGGCTCGCTCGCGTGGATGGCGATGCAGGCGGCGCCGCGCGGCGGCGCGCTGCCTGCGTGGCTCCTCGCCGCGGCGTGGGTCTACGTCGACGAGATCACGCAGGCGCTCGAGATCCTCGGCCGCACGTTCAGCCTCGAGGACATGACCGCCGGCTGGATCGGCGTCGGCATGGCCGGTCTCCTCCACGCCGTGCGCGCGAGGCGCGGTCCGTCGGGTTCGCGCGCCGCGCTCGACGCTCGCATGTACGGCGAACCCGGCGCATGGCTCCGTGCCGCGCTCGTGGCGGCGGCGGTGCTCGCGCTCGTCGGGGGAACGATGTTCGCGTCGCGGGTCGTCCAGGGTGAACCCGCGAACTTCCCGACCGCCGTGTATCCGATTGGTTTCGGCGCGCTCGTGGGGCTGATCGTGGCGACCGCGGTCGGCGAATGGCGCGCCGCGCGCCGGCTTGCGCTCGCGCCGCCCGCGCGTCCGTGGCCGACTGCGCTCGGTGCGGTCTCGATCATCGCGGCGCTCCTCCTCGGCCTCTTCCTCGGACTCGAGCGCGTCCTCTTCGGCGATGCCGCGCCCGACGAGCGTTCGGTCGATCACCAGGGATTCGTCGTGCTGCGCGAGGGGTTCCTCCTCGTCGCGGTGGTGCTCGCGTTCGAATGCGTGCGCATCTGGTGCACCCGTGTCACGCCGCCGCGAGGCGACGGGTCCGACGTCGCGACCGACCGTGCCGAAGGGAACTGACCGCGCTACGCTGCGCGCGATGGGCCGCCACGTCGTCATCGTCGGAGCAGGAATCGCAGGGCTTGCCGCCGCGCGCACGCTCGTCGACGCCGGGTGCACGGTCGAGATCCTCGAGGGATCCGACCGCGCCGGCGGTCGCGTGGCGAGCGACGAGGCGCGCGGCTTCATCGTCGACCGAGGCTTCCAGATCTATCTCTCGGCCTATCCCGAGGGGAAGCGCTTCCTCGACCTGCGCGCGCTCGACCTGAAGCCCTTCATGCCCGGCGCGCTCGTCTGGAACGGCGCGCGTGCGGCGACGATCGCGCACCCGATGCGCGAGCCGCTCGCGGCCCTCGCGGGCATCCTGCGCGGCATCGTTCCGCCGACCGATGCCCTGCGCATGCTGCCCTTCGCGCGCCGCGCGCTCGCGGGCCCGGCGGACGGGCCCGGCCCATCGGGCACGACCGCGCTCGAGCGACTTCGCGCCGCGGGGATCAGCGACCGCACCATCGACGGATTCTTCCGGCCGTTCTTCGGAGGCGTCTTCTTCGATCGAACGCTCTCGACCGACGCCGGTCGGCTCGACTTCCTCCTGCGCATGTTCGCGGAGGGCTTCGCCTGCGTTCCGTCGAAGGGAATGGGCGAGATCGCGCGGCAGATGACGGCCGCGATCCCGACCGCGCGGCTCAGGCTCGGGGCGAAGGTCGAGCACGTCGCATCGCGCACCGTGCGCCTCGCGTCCGGCGAACAGGTCGCCGCCGACGCCGTCATCCTCGCGACGGGCGCGCACGATCTCGAGCGGCTCCTCGCGTCGTCCGTCCCCGATCTTCCGACGACCCGCTGGTGCGGCACCTTCGCCGCGTGGTTCGCGACGCCCGATCCGGCCGCGCTCCCGCGCTGGCTCGTCCTCAACGGGTCGGGCAGGGGAGCCTTCAACCACGGCGCGGCGATGAGCGCGATCGCACCGAGCTACGCGCCGACCGGCCGCGGGCTCTTCGTCGCGAACACGACCTACTTCCCGAGGGATGCCGACACGGCGGGCGACCTCGCCGCCGACATGCTGCGCACGCTGCGCGAGATCCTCGGCCGCGATGCGACCGACGGCTGGGAACCGCTGGCGACGCAGCGCATCCGGCACGCGATCCCGCGTCAATGGCCGGAGGACGTCGCGCGCGCGGCCGCCGCGCGGGCGCTGGCGCTTCCCGCCGGAGTCCATCTGGCGGGCGACCACCTCGAGGATTCGTCGATCAACGGCGCCATGCGCGCCGGCCGCCGCGCCGCCGAGGCCGTGCTTTCGGGCCTGTAGCGCGCAG
>JBIIYI010000098.1:0-8872 GCA_044346895.1 Phycisphaerales bacterium | reverse complement strand
CCGCATCGATGAGGGGCCATCACTCGGCGGCCGAGTACTGGCCGCATCGATGAGGGTCCATCACTCGGCGGCCAAGCACTGGCCGCATCGATGACGGGCCATCACTCGGCGGCCAAGCACTGGCCGCATCGATGAGAAGGATGCAGTGAACGACGCGCGGATCGCACTCCGATCCGCGCACCGAGGCTTCCGGCCTCAACCCTCGCGGATGTTCCGCGAGGTTCAGCGAGCGTCATGTGCGGCAGGTCGCGTCCCGATCCGGAGTCCCGATCAGGATCCCGATCAGGACACGTCCTCCCGAACCCCTGACGGACACCCAGCGCCCATGCGGCGCGCAGACGACGAGCGAAAGCACACATGAGCAACAAGCCCTGCAAGGTCGCCATCCTTGGCCGCAAGATCGGCATGACCCGCTACTTCCTCGCGGATGGCAAGAACATCCCCGTCACCGTGATCGAGGCCGGTCCCTGCGTCGTGACGCAGGTCAAGACCACCGATCGCCACGGCTACTCCGCCGTGCAGGTCGCCTTCGACGACATGAAGGCGCGCAACTCGTCGATCCCGATGATCGGCCACGACGCGAAGGCCGGCAGCGGCCCGAAGCGCGTCCACCGCGAGATCCGCATGGCGGACGACGCGGCCGCGAACGCCTACCAGCTCGGCCAGACCATCGACGTCTCCTGCCTCGATGGCGTCGCCTACGTCGACGTCGTCGGCACGAGCAAGGGCAAGGGCTTCGCCGGCGTCATGAAGCGCCACAACTTCAAGGGCATGTGCGCGACGCACGGCACCGAGCGCAAGCACCGCACCTCGGGCAGCATCGGCTCGCACGGCACCGACCGTGGTCACGGCGCCAAGATCAAGAAGGGCAAGCGCATGGCCGGCCAGATGGGCAACGAGCGCGTCACCGTGCGCAGCCTCGACGTCGTCAAGGTCGATGCCGAGAAGGGCATCCTGCTGATCAAGGGCCCGGTTCCGGGCGCCAACGATGGTTATCTGTTCATTCGCGAGGCGACGCGGCTCTTCAAGCGCAAGGCCAAGAAGCTCGCGAAGAAGTGAATCGGGCGAATGATTTTGCCCGGTCGGCGACCGGAGGCATCGAGACCGGACCGGTTTCGTGTACAGTCTCCGACCCGGCATCGCGCGGCGTCTCGTGCGCCCTGCGATGAACGAGCGAAACCGTGTGTGGTTTCACAGTGTGTGGTTCTTGAGGTACTCAGCCGTGTCCGAGCAGACCCCTTGCTCGGACGCCGACAAGGCCCGCGAGGGAACCGGTCGGCAGCGACAACGAAGTTCACCAAGTCGATTCCTGCCCCGTGCCACCGATCAACAGGCACGCGGAGGATGAGGCGAAGAATGCGGACGAAGTCCGCAAGAGGCGAAGCATGATCGAACTACCGATCTACGATTCCAACGGCAAGAAGGTCGAGACCATCAAGGTCGACCCGCAGGCGCTCGGCGGCGAAGTCCGCTACTCCCTGCTCAAGCAGGCCTACGTCATCACCCACGGCAACCAGCGTCAGGGCTCGGCCCGGACGAAGAGCCGCGGCGACGTCGAGGGCTCCACGCGCAAGCTCTACAAGCAGAAGGGCACCGGCAACGCGCGCGCCGGCGCCGCGCGAACCCCGATCCGCAAGGGCGGTGGCGTCACCTTCAAGAAGACCCGCGATCGCGAGGACTTCCGCACCGCACTCCCCAAGAAGATGCGCCGCCTCGCGAACCGCAACGCGCTGCTCGCGAAGCTCGTCGACAACGAGGTGAAGTGCTTCGCCGCGCTCGACTTCAAGGCGCCGAAGACCGCCGAGTTCGCGAAGATGATGGCGTCGGTCGGCATCGACCGCACCTGCCTCGTCGCCACCGACAAGGCCAACCGCAACGCGATGCTCTCGGCCCGCAACGTGGCCGGCGTCGACGTCTGCCGCATCGACCAGCTCAACGTCTTCGAGCTTCTGAACCACCGCTACCTCGTCGTCGACAAGGCGGCGCTGATGTCGTTCCTCGACGGAAGCTGCTTCGAGGCCGAGGATGCGGGTGCAGAGTCCGGCGCCGCCGCGACCGCCCCGAAGAAGACCGCGAAGAAGCCCGCCGCCAAGTCGGCGAAGAAGGAGGTCGCGTAAATGGACCCCATCCACGTCATCGTTCGTCCGATCGTCACTGAGAAGGCGACCTGGGGCTCCGGCCACCAGAACCGCTTCGCCTTCGAGGTCTCGAAGCTCGCGACCAAGACCGACATCAAGAAGGCCGTCGAGAGCCTCTACAAGGTGCGCGTGCTCGGCGTCGCCACGCAGACGCGTCGGCTTCGCAACCGCGCGTACGCGTACGGCTTCGTCCCGGGCAAGACCTGGAAGCGCGCCGTCGTGAAGATCCACCCCGAGGACAAGATCGAGCTCTTCTGAGCCCAAGTGCCGCACGCTCGCGCCGGGCCTCGCGCCCCGCTCTGGCAATAGGAAACACCGCAATGGCCATTCGTGTCTACAAGAAGGTCACCAACGGACGCCGCAACGCGTCGGTGAACCTGCACTCGGAAGTGACGAAGAAGACTCCTGAGAAGAGCCTCCTCGCTCCGCTCGTCCGCGGCTCCGGCCGCAACGTGCAGGGCAAGGTGACGATCATGGGTCGTGGCGGAGGCCACAAGCGCCGCTACCGCAAGATCGACTTCCGCCGCAACAAGGACGGCGTCGCCGCCATCGTGGTCGGGATCGAGTACGACCCCAACCGCTCGGCGCACATCGCCCTCCTCAAGTACGCCGACGGCGAGCTCCGCTACATCATCTCGCCGAAGGGCCTGCGCGCCGGCGACGAGCTGATGAGCTCCGCGGACGCCATCGATCCGAAGATCGGCAACTCGATGCCGATCATGCACATCCCCACCGGTCTCGCGCTCCACAACATCGAGATGGAGCCGGGTGCCGGCGGACGCATGTGCCGCGGCGCGGGCATGTACGCCCGCCTCACCAACAAGGAAGGCCGCTGGGCGACCGTCGTGCTCCCGTCGGGTGAAATCCGGCAGGTGTCGATGGAGTGCCGCGCGACGATCGGCGAGGTCGGCAACGCGGATCACGCGAACGTCGTGATCGGCAAGGCCGGCCGCAACCGCTGGAAGGGCCGTCGTCCGACGACCCGCGGCATCGCGATGAGCCACCACACCCACCCGCACGGCGGTGGTGCGGTGTCGAAGGGCGGACGCGAGCCCGTCAACTATTCGGGCACGCAGGCGAAGGGCGGACGCACGCGTCGGTACGGCAAGTCGAGCGACTCGCGCATCATCCGTCGTCGCAAGAGCAAGCGTTACGGTCAGTTGAAGCTCTGAGTCGGTCAGGGCGGCGCGTCCCGCAGGGGGCGTCCGCAGCGGATCGAGTTTCCATCGGATTTCCCCGCAACAGCGGTGACAAGACAGCGAGAAACACCACATGTCACGATCGCTCAAGAAGGGTCCCTACGTCGTCGAGAGCCTCTACCGCAAGGTCGAGAAGCAGTCGGCGAGCAGCAAGCGCACTCCCATCAAGACGTGGGCGCGCGCGTGCACGATCGTCCCCGAGTTCGTCGGCTTCACCTTCCAGGTGCACAACGGCCGGCAGTTCATCGACGTCTACTGCACGGAGGACATGGTCGGGCACAAGCTCGGCGAGTTCTCGCACACCTGCACCTTCCGCGGCCACACCAACAAGAAGGAGGAACTCAAGGTCTGATCGCCCTGCGATCGCCTGAGTCACAGCCATGGCTACCAATACGGCTTCCACTTCCTACCGGGCCTGCCACCGCTTCGCCCGCATCGCTCCGCGCAAGGCGCGCCTCGTCGCGGACATGATCCGCGGCAAGAGCGTCGACGAGGCGCTGACCGCGCTCGACTTCTCGAAGAAGCGCGGCGCCTCCTACATCTCGGTCGTGCTCAAGAGCGCGATCGCGAACGCGGAGGAGAAGAACGCGGATCCGACCAAGCTCGTCGTGAGCGAGTCGCGCGTCGACGAGGGCCCGACCCTCGACCGCTTCCAGCCCAAGGACCGCGGTCGCGCACACCCCATCCTGAAGCGCACGAGCCACATCCACATCACAGTCGAGGAGCGCGGGGCCTAAGCCTCGGAGATTCACCATGGGACAGAAGGTCCATCCGTTCGGTTTCCGCGTCGGCATCACCGAAGCCCATCGCTCGCGCTGGTTCGCACCGAAGGCGCTCTTCGGATCCCTCCTCGTCGAGGACTACAAGATCCGCAAGTACGTCGACAAGCGCCTGAACCGCACGCCGCCGTTCGCGGCCGTGTCGGACATCCTCATCGAGCGCACGCGCGACGAACTCACCGTCATCCTGAAGTCCGCGCGCCCCGGCATGGTCGTCGGACCGCGCGGCTCGGGCATCGAAACCCTGACCAAGGACCTGCAGACCCTCACGGGCCGCAAGGTCGTGATCAAGGTCGTCGAGATCAAGAACGCCGACCTCGACGCGAAGCTGATCGCCGAGAGCATCGCCGAGCAGCTCAAGAAGCGCGCGAACTTCCGTCGCGTGCTCAAGATGCGCGCCGAGAGCTCGATGCAGAACGGCGCGAAGGGCATCCGCATCCTCCTCGCGGGCCGTCTCGGCGGCGCCGAGATGAGCCGCACGCTTGACACGCGCGAGGGCTCGATCCCGCTGTCGACGCTCCAGGCGAACGTCGACTACGCGGTGGCCGAGGCGTACACGACGACCGGTTCGATCGGCGTCAAGGTGTGGGTCTTCAAGGGCCTCTACACCGAGCAGGACGAGGATCAGACCGCGTCGAGCGCCGCCGGCGGACGCGCCCGCGCGCGTGGGCGGCGTTGACCGAGCCGCATCCGGCGAAGTACTCGCCGGATGCTGAAGTGAGAGAGCCGCATCCGGCGAAGTACTCGCCGGATGCTGAAGTGACCGAAACGAGTTTCCGTGCATCCCCGGTCGCCACCGGCGATCGCAACTGACAGAAGTCGGAAGACGACCCGAAAGAGGACCCCATGTCCAACCTGATGCCAAAGCGAGTGAAGTTCCGTAAGGAGCAGCGAGGCAAGCTCAAGGGCAACGCCACGCGCGGCAATTACGTCGCGTTCGGCGACTTCGGCCTGCAGACGCTCGAGCCGCACTGGCTCACCGGTCGCCAGATCGAGGCCGGTCGTATCGCCGCCCAGCACTTCCTCCGTCGCCAGGGCAAGATCTTCATCCGCGTCTTCCCGGACAAGCCGGTGTCGAAGAAGCCGCTCGAGACCCGAATGGGTACCGGAAAGGCCGACGTCGACTACTGGGCGGCGCGCATCAAGCCCGGAACGATCCTGTTCGAGATCGCCGGCGTGCCCGAGGACCTCGCGAAGCAGGCGATGGCGCGCATCGCCTACAAGATGCCCGTCCGCTGCCGCTTCGTCGGCCGACGCATCGCGGTGTGATCCGGTCGTCGTCGCCAAGACGGCAACCATGCAGAGACAGCAATCGACGACGCACGATCCTGAAACGAGAGACCCCCGATGAAGCCCGCTGAAGTCAAGAAGCTCTCCACCGACGACCTCAAGGGAGAGGCCACGCGCCTCCGCCGCGAGCTCTTCGACCTCCGTTGCCAGATGACGACCGAGAAGGTCGCCGACAACTCCCGCATCGGCAAGACGCGCAAGGACCTCGCGCGCGTCCTCACCGAGCAGAACGCCCGCAAGGGCGCCAACGCCGCCGGCGGGAAGAAGTGAGCACAACCATGCCGACCAACGCCCAAGATTCCAAGCACGGTTCGACCAGCGAAATCGTGATCCCCGAGACCTCGCCCCGCCGCATCGGCGTCGTCGAGAGCGACAAGCGCAACAAGACCCGCAAGGTCGTCATCGCCTACTCGGGCAAGCATGCGAAGTACGGCAAGTACATGCGCAAGCGCACGGTGCTTCAGGTGCACGACGAGATGAACGAGTCGCACCTCGGCGACCGCGTCGAGGTGGCCGAGTGCCGTCCGATCTCGAAGACGAAGTCCTGGGTGCTCGTGCGCGTCGTCGAGCGTGCGCCCGCGGACGTCGGCGCCCAGCTGAAGGAAGGCGTCTGAGCGTCGGGCCCGATGGGCCCGGCCCGAAGGACGCGCGGCGGAGTTCGCGGAGATCCGCGGAGATCCGCGAAGACAGGTGAATGCAGATCGACTAGTTCCGGCCACGGCCGGTGATGGAGCCAAGCAATGATCCAGAAGGAATCACGACTCGAGGTCGCCGACAACTCCGGCGCGAAGGAAGCCATGGTGATCGGCGTCCTCGGATCCTCGACGGCCACGGGCCGCTTCACCCGCCTCACGATGGGCATCGGCGACCGCGTCGTCTGCACCGTCAAGAAGGCGATCCCCAACGGCGACGTGAAGGCCGGCGACAAGGTGCAGGCCGTCATCGTGCGCTGCAAGTTCCCGACCCGTCGCGACGACGGCTCGTACGTGCGCTTCGATTCGAACGCGTGCGTGCTCGTCGACAAGGACGGCAATCCGAAGGGCACCCGCATCTTCGGCGCGGTCGCGCGCGAGCTCCGCGAGAAGAACTTCATGAAGATCGTGTCGCTCGCGACGGAGGTGATCTGACCATGCCACGCCACGTCCGCAAGGGTGACACCGTCATCGTGACCAAGGGTTCGTCGAAGGGCGTCGTCGGAGAGATCCTCCGCGTCGTCGACGAGGGCGAGCGCGTCGTCGTGAAGGGTGCGAACATCCGCACCAAGCACCTCAAGCGCACCCAGACCCGTCCTCAGGGCACCATCCTCAAGGAGGAGGGGCCCATCCACATCTCGAACGTGAGCCCGGTCGTCGACGGCAAGCCGTCGCGCGTCCGCTTCGTCTCGAAGCCCGATGGATCGAAGTCCCGCGTCGCCGCCCGCGGCGGCAAGGAGCTGCACCAGCTCCGGGGCGCCACGAAGAAGAAGTGACGCGAAGAACTTACGCGAAGAAGTGACGCGAAGAAGTGAACGGATGAAGTTGCAGGCCGGTGACACGGGTCGCCGGAACCACGCCAAGGTCGCGATCCCGCGACACAGCAGAGAGAACCAGGACAGCCCATGGCACACGTCAAGCGCAACTACCCCCGGCTCCAGCAGGCCTACATCGACGCCGTCGGTCCCAAGGTCATGAAGGAGTTCGGTCTCGAGAACATGCACCAGCTCCCGAAGCTGACGAAGATCGTCGTCAACGCGGGCGTCGGCAAGTACCTCGACAACCAGAAGCTCAAGCCCGAGGTCCGCGATCAGTTCATCTCGAACTTCAGCACCATCACCGGCCAGAAGCCGGTCATGCTGAAGGCGAAGAAGGCCGTCGCGCAGTTCCGCGTCCGCGAGGGCATGCCGTCGGCCTTCATGGTCACGCTGCGCCGCGACCGCATGTGGCACTTCATGGATCGACTGATCAACCTCGCGATCCCGCGTATCAAGGACTTCCGCGGCGTGAAGGACCGGTCGTTCGACAAGGGCGGCTCGTACTCGATGGGCCTCACCGAACAGGCCGTGTGGCCCGAGATCAACATGGCGAACGCCACGATCACCCACGGCATGCACATCACCTTCGTGTTCGAGAACTCGGATCCGAAGATGAGCCGCTACGTGCTGGCCGAACTCGGCATGCCGTTCGTCAAGCCCGAGGAGCGCAAGCAGAAGAAGGCGTGATCGGACGCGTGATCGAACGCCCGTCCGTCCGCGAACCCGGAATCCCCCGGACAACACCCCGGAAACAACCATGGCCAGCAAGCGAACCTTCAACAAGATGCAGCGCAAGCCCAAGTTCAGCACCCGTTCCGAGGTGCGCTGCGAGATCACGGGCCGCAAGCGCGGCGTCTACCGCAAGTTCCGCATCTGCCGCCACCAGCTCCGCGAGCTCGCGCTCCAGGGAATGATCCCCGGCATGCGCAAGGCAAGCTGGTAAGCGAAGACCGCAGGACCCAAGAAGACCACACAGGATCGAACTTCCCGCCCCGAGAGGGGACAGGAGCCTCAGAGATGGCAGTTCAAGACCTCACCGCCGACATGCTCACCCGCATCCGCAACGCCGTGCGGAACCGCGAGAAGTCCGTCGTCGTGCTCAGCAACAAGCTCAACCGCGGCGTCGCCAACGTTCTCAAGGACGAAGGCTACATCTCGGACTTCGAGAACATCGCCGACGGCCGGCAGGGCATCATCCGCATCGCCCTCAAGTACGGCGCCCGCGGCGAGAACATCATCAACGAGATCCGTCGCGTCTCGAAGACGGGTTGCCGCACCTACTCGACGGTCTCGGGTCTCCCGCGACCGATGCAGGGTCTCGGCATCTCGATCGTCTCGACGAGCCGGGGAATCATGTCCGACCGCAAGGCGCGCGAGATGCGCGTCGGCGGCGAGGTCGTGGCGACCGTCTGCTGACGAACGGTGCGGGTCAGTCCCGCACGCGTCGAGCAGCTCGCCGCTCCGGCGGCGGGTCGCGCAGGAGTCGGAAGGCCGGGTCGATCCCGATCAAGGCCGACCGAAGTGGAAGGCAGTCAGGTCAGAAGGCAGCAAAGCGCTAGTCCGACAGGAGTCAACCATGTCGCGCATCGGTAAGAAGCCCATCATCGTCCCCGGCAACTGCAAGGTCGCCGTGAACTCCGCGACCCGCGAGGTCGCGATCACGGGTCCGAAGGGGGACACCCTCAAGGTCACGTACCGCCCCGAGGTCTCGGTGGCGTGGAACGAGAAGGACCGCCAGATCGTCTGCACCACGGACATGGCGAAGATCGACGAGGGCAATCGTCGCGCCTTCTGGGGTACGACCCGGGCCAACATCAACAACTGCATCAGGGGCGTCACCGAGGGCTACTCGGAGAAGCTCGAGGTGGTGGGCGTCGGCTACAGCGTGAAGGTCGCGGGCAAGAACCTCGATCTCAAGCTCGGCTACGCGAACGTCATCTCGCTGCCGATCCCCGC
>JBIIYI010000097.1:0-8882 GCA_044346895.1 Phycisphaerales bacterium | reverse complement strand
CTGTCGTCGTCTGCGCACGCAGCGCCGATGCGAGAGCGTCGGTCGACTTCCTCGCGCGGTCGTTCAGATACGCGCCCTTCCAACCCATGTCGGATACTTGCGTGCGCATCTCGTTGATCGTGTCGATTCCGCTGACATTCACGAAGACGAACTTCACGCCGCGATCGCGATAGGCTTGCTCGATCCGCGCGAGCGACGGGCCGAACTTCTTACAAAGCGGGCACGTCGCACTCGTGAGCGCGATCACCGTGAGTTGGTCGCCGCGGCCTGAGCGCCATCCGCGTTCGCTGCCATCGAGCGCAGTCGCAAGCACGTCGGGCACGTACGATCCAACGCCGAGTTCACGCGCGTCGCGCGGCGATGATGGCGCGAGCGGCGAGGTTGGTTGGGTCGGCAGGTCATCTGCCGCCCGCGTGGTGGGCATCGACAAGATGAGCGCAACGGTGAGTGTGAGCATCTGCATCGAGGAAGAACTTCGGAGGCGAGCGGGCGAGATACGACAAGGCTACAGGCGTTGGCTAGAAGCCCGCGCGGGTCGATCGGCGTGTCGAACGGCCCAGTTTGACATGGAATTGCAGCCTTCCGCAGTTCTTTGCACAGGAAGGCGGACTTACGCATCGGCAGCACGACGCTGGGGCTGAGAACGTGCCTCGCTTGCCGCACTGCGGCGTCGCAAAGGCACGCTTCGACTGAACTGCGACCGCAGATTATGAGCGCAGCAGCGGCTCGAAATCGGCCGAGTCAACTTCACCAACGAGATCGAGCAGAAGCGTGATGCCTTGCTCTTCGCGCAATCGTTGCAACGAATCGCGCGCGGGCTCGATCGTGGCGGCATGTGTGAGCACCGATCGCATGCGCTCTTTGAGAACCCCGTTCGCACGCTCGAAACCTTCGGGATCTGTGTCCGCCCAAGGCATCTCAGAGGCGGCAATCTCAAGACTCGCGAGTGTGAGTACGACCTGCGCGCCCGAGCGTGCGAAGTTGTCGGTGTCGTCGACGAGAAACGCGGTCACGAGCCCGGACTCCTGTCGCACCGAAACGATGAGCGCCGACCAACGCCCCGAGTTCGTCGCGCACGCGGCGAGCGTTCGTGCGGCAACATCGAGAAGCTCGACGAGACACGGCATGGGCTTTTGCGTCGACGACGACTCCGCGAGCGCGTCCTCACTCGACGCGGTGATCTGAATGCGATTCGTGCGTTCGCGCGCGGGCTCAACTCCGCCGAGCAACGCGCTGTCGAGCACGATTCCATCGAGTGTGTGTTCGCGACCGTTGGCGAAGAAGAGCGTCGTCCATTGCATGCGCGAAAGGTAGCGAGACCCCGCGTGCGAGTTGTGGAAGTCGCGAACGACGCCGCGTGTATTCAACAAAGTTGAACAGGCGGCCGCGTGGAACGGCCGAGCGTTCCTTTGGTTCGTGCCATTGATGGCCGCGCCGAACCCGCAGCGACTTCAACTTCCCCAGCTTGCGAGCACAGTCGCAAGATCCTCGCCGCTGAAAACGCCGTCACCGGAGAGATCAGGCAGCGGAGGTTGCGGGACGCCCCAGAGCGTGAGCACTTGCGAGAGGTCGGATCCATCGATCGTGCCATCGAGGTTGACGTCACCTTGCAGATACCGAGGGGTGGCGGAGAGTGGCCACAGTTGAACCGTGGGGATGGTGCGCGTGAGTTCTGCGGAAGATTCCCAACGCACCCGCGTCGCAGTGCCGACGCCGCGCGTGCGTTCATACTCAAGCCGCATGACGACAGGGACGCCCGCCGTCAGTGAGATCCAGTTGCGCACGACCGTGGAGCCTGGCTGCTCGCTGTAGGCAAGTTGGCCGTTCACCCAAAGGGTGGTGCGCGTCGTGGTGGCATTCGGTCCGTGGTCGACATCAAAGCGCATCGAGGCGCTGGTTTGCGTTGCGAACGTTCCGCCCGCCCAAACGGCGTGCGTGGTACCCGCAGCGGGCGCCGTGATTTCAAGTCGAAGTGGGTGATGCGTTGCTGCAGCGCTCGATCCTGAGGTCGTCGTCATCACGCTCAGGCCCGTGCCGTTGCCGACCACTGGCGCGACCGTGCAGCCACGCTTCCAACGGGCGAGTGCATCGAACGCACCCCACGCAACCGAAGCATCCGCTTTCGACGCGGCAGGATCGACGGTCGCGGATCCCGCGATCCATGTCTCGATCTTGAGATCCAGATCGACGGTGTTTCCGAAACTGCGATACGCACGCCCTTCAGCGCAGCCCGTGTTCGCCTCATGCGTCGCGAGGAGGAGTTGCATGCGCATGGCATTCGAAGCCGTGCGGCGATAAAGCGCCTCGTGCGCGGGCGAAGCCCAAAGGCCGGATTGCATATCGGTGTACAGCGGATTCGCGCCCGTCGTCCAAAACGACAGAAGGCTCGGAAGAGTCAGTGTCGTGTTGCCATCGGGGACAGGCGTGTAGGTGCGATGCATCAACATCGTGGTTGTCACGAATGCGTGATGCATCATCACAGGCTGTCGCCAATCGCGGTGCCCAACGAGACTTTGCGGGAAACACTCGTGCCAGTTGGGGATCGAGTGCATGCCCGGCTCGAGAATGAACCCGACAACCCACCACGGAACCAGCAACTCGCGCTGCAACATGGCCCGAAGGTTCGTTTCATTGTCGCCGAGTCCGCCATTCAGCCCGAGGATGATCGGCGAGGGGAAGTCGACAAGCGTCGGCCGTTGCGTCGACTGGTTGATGCGCGACGCAACATCGAACGGAAAGTTGAAGCGGTTCGCGTTCGGGCGCATGACGACCGTGCCACCGTTCGGCGCGGCGATAGGAACAACTGCGTGTTCCATGCGCAACAAGTGCTGTCCCGCCAACATCGAAGCGTGTTTGCGACGTCCGAAGATCGCCGCGTTGGTCCCTGGTTGCGGAGATCCCGCGAACGTACTCGGCACACCGAACGCATCGTTGTGCGCTTGGATCGCCCAGAGATTCGCAGGCGTTGGATTCGCGATGTACGCATCGTGCAGCGCGAAGAGCGTTGCAGCATCGGTCTCATTGGCGGGAATCGGCGAGATGTCTGGCAGCCAGTCGTTGAGCGTGCCGTGACCACTCCCGTGGAATCCATCTTCCGACCATCGTGGCAGCGCGATACCGATCGGCTCGTTGCGCACGTCGTACGTCAAGACCTCGTTCTTCGCGGCGAGTGCCTGCTCGACTGAGTGCACGCGATCGCCTGTCAGTGTGGGCCACTTCACGCGCAGGTGTTCACCGAAGGCCGCATCGCGCTCGAAGTGCGTTGCGCCGGGAAGCACTTGGCCACCGGGCTGCAATGGTCGTGCGGTGAAGCGGTCGCGTGGCTCCGGCACATGCAACGTGCGCATGCGCTGGACAAGACTCAAGATCGACTGCGCGTCTTTTTCGCCCACGTGAAACGACGCACGGCGAAGGATGTCGCTGTCCGCGATCGAGAACATCGCAAGGTCCATCGCATCGGGTGCGTGACAGTGGGCGCACGCGAGCCCACTCAAATCGACGCGGCGCCATGCTTCGAGGAGAGGGCGCAGTTCGTCATCGATGATCGTGCCCGGCGTGGGTGCAAGCCCGCCGCCGTAGGTTTGCGCGTGGCAGCGCGTCGACACGCTTGTAAGCGCGACGGAGGCACTTGCGGTCAGAACGGCGAAAGGGACGATTTTTCGCATCCCACCAACGTACTTCAAGCGTGTGCGCGGGCAAGCGTTTGACGGAAGGAGATTGCGTGGGTTTCGCTGGCTTCGCCCGCCTGCGGGCCGCGGAGGAGTGAAGACGAGGCGAGGCAAGGCGAGGCGAGGCAAGGCGAGGCAAGGCGAGGCGACTTTGCTGGCGTTCGATCAGTGAGCGCGCGGAGCGACGCTCGCTTGTTCAGTTCCCGCGTATCGACTCCCGCGTATCGACTTCGAGATATCGTGCCCCCATGCCTCGTCGCCTGATCTCCTCCGGTTCTTCGTTCGAGCGTGACATCGGTTACTCGCGCGCCGTTGTCTGTGGGAACCAACTGGGGATCCACGTGTTCGTGTCGGGCACCACGGGCTTCGACTACGCGACCATGACCATCAGCGACGATGTCGCTACGCAAACCGAACAGTGCCTTCGAAACATCGACGCTGCACTGCGCGAGGCGGGCGCATCGATGCGCGATGTCGTGCGCGTCCGCTACATCCTGCCAAACGCCGCCGATTTCCCGGCAACATGGCCGGCGCTGCGCGCGGCCTTTGGCGAGATCCGGCCCGCGGCGACGATGATCGAAGCGGGGCTCGCCGACCCGCGCATGAAGATCGAGATCGAAGTCGACGCGATCATCGGTTCAGCGTGAGGGCTTCAGCGTGAGGGGGCTCGTCGTGACGCTGCCTCTGTGAGGAGTGAACGACAACTCCATGACGATTTCTCGCGACCCGATGCGCCACGACGCGACCCCGCGCGCCATGACCTCGACGCCATCTACCGCACCGTCGGGGTAACTCCTGTTGGCGCAACATCCGCCGTGCCCGCGCGGTTCGCGAGTGAGCAGCGGCTCGGCTGCACTCCTCTCGCCCGCCAAAGGAAGAATATCGACGGTCGTGGGGCAGTCGAGGCCTTTCGCTGGTGCTTTGCCCGCCGGTATCGCTCAGTGCCGAAGGCAAGCGTAACGTGAGTATCAGTCGAGACTTAGGCGTGGCCAATGGGCGGAGCGATCGTCGCCTGACGGGCGAGCTCGAGTCGACAATGATCGAGTCAACCATAAACACCTTGGAATGCGTCCGAAAGGCGAGATTGAGTTAGATTGTCGTTGGGAATTGAGGTTCTCGGTTGCAGTCGTCGGAATCAGGAGTAACCTCTTCGCTGTCCCCCGATTTCTTGTCGCTTGTTCCCTCATGCGGCAGGCTTTCGGTCCCTCCTGTCTCCCTCCCCTCACCTCACATTGGAGTGCACAATGCGTTTTGCTCTCGCGGCAGTCTGCGCGATCGCGGTGGCCAGTTCGGCCTTCGCTGGTCTTTCTCCTGCTGTCATCGACGATTTCTCAGGTTCCGCGGGCCTCGGTTACACGCGCTCCGAGACCGGTGGTGCGTCGCTCTTCGGTGGCGAAGGTCTTCTCCCCGCTGGCGGTGGATTCGGCTACGTCGGTGACTACAACGCAACCGGCTACAACGGTGTCTCGCTCAAGGTCACTGGCGATCTCAGCAATGGCTCGCTCGAGTTGTACATGGTCGGCGCGAACACTGGTTTCGTCGCGTTCCAAGTTGCGCTCAACAGTTTCGTCAGCAACGGCTATGTCTGGATCACCTTCGACCAGATCGACGCTGCGGTTGGAAATGACCCCGGCCTGATCGTTTCGTCGATGGCCGGCGGCGAAGGTATCGCTGGTATCGGCCTGACCTACTCGGGCACGGGCTCCATCGTTGTCGACGACTTCCAGTTCGGCGTTGCAGCGGTTCCAGCTCCAGGCGCCATCGCGCTTCTCGGCCTCGCTGGTCTCGCAGGCAACCGCCGCCGCCGCTGAATTGCGAAACGCGGATCGCGTCTGACGACGCGCTTTCCTGAAGATGCATCCCATGCCCGACGCCTCGCGCCTCGGGCATGGGCGTTTTTCGGCTGCACAACTCGGCGAGTGTCGATCGCGTGGGCGTTGCTCAGTCGCTCAAAGAAAGCGCGTCGCTCAAAGAAGGCGTGTCTCGACTTCGCGGCGCTGCGCGTCTACGGCGCTGCCGCGCGCTCCGAGATTCTCCGCCTTCGAGCACTTGAGAAAGATCTCGCCGCGCGCGCATGGAAGCCGAAAGAATTCGACAGACTTCGCATCGACGAACTCATCAAGCAGATCGAGTCGGATGACTCGAGAGAACCGTTGATTCCGCTCGCGAATGCGTCGTGATGTACGCGAGGCTTTCGTGCGCTATCTCGTGCACTATCTCGTGCACTATCTCGTGCACTATCTCGTGCACTATCTCGTGCACTATCTTGTGCACCAATTCGGGCGCCGCAGCGCACGCCACGCGCGCATGACACGCGCGCAGAACGCTCATCGCTCCCCGAGTCTCTTGTGCTCGTAGCGCGCGACGCGCGCGGCGAGGGCAGCTTGGCTCGTCACGCCGAGCTTTCGGTAGGCGCGCCGCGCAAGCGTCGACACGGTGTGCACAGACACGCCCATCCGCTCGGCAACATGCGCGCGGGTCAGCCCCTCTGCGAGCGCAAGCGCCACCTCGCGTTCTCTCGGTGTAAGCCGCGGGATGCCGGACTTGTCAGTGTCTTCCGTCGGCGCGCCTGCGAGTTTCGAGCGCGGCGTCATCCAGACATCCGGGAGCGGCAGCAGGTCGCCCGCCAACGGCTCGAGCTTGATGCTTACCGCTTGGTTACAAAACGTCGCTGCCGAGGACTTCCCAGCGCCGATCTTCCCCGCGCCGATCTTCCCAGCGCTGCTTTGGGCCGACCGCTTCGGTGCTGAACGCGGCGTCGAGAGGAATTCAACCACGGGAAGCATGAGCCGACGGAGTTCCGCCAAGTCTTCGCGCGTGAAGTGCTTCATGCAATGGGTTCTGAATCGGAATCCAACCGCCGCGTGGAACTCGGGATTCGCATGCGCGACAACACAGCGCTCGAACTCCGCACCAATTTGCGCGCTCGATTGCTTGGCGCGTGCGATCGCCCCTTCGTTCGTGTCGTCAAAGGTGAGAACGATGCGCTCGACTGCGACGCGATATCCGATCGAACGCCTGGGCTTTCGCGCGCGCACTTGTTCGACGACTTCGTGCGCGATCAGGAGATCGAGTTGACGATGAATCACGCGCTCGGCGAGCTTTCGCGCTCCGGCAAGTTCCGCGACGGTGACAGGAACGCCGAATCCGCGGATCAATTCCCATGTGCGGAGCGCCTCGTAGTCGCGCATGAGTGCGAATACGTCGTCGTTTCCAAGGTCAAGCGGTTTGGGTTGCGCCATCGCCCGATGATCCCACGGAAGTCGCGGTGCGTCCGCGCGCGGCTTTCGCCGAATCACCCGAGTGTCGTCCTGTCACCCTTGCGGAGTACGCCGCCGCGCGAAATGGAGCCTTCGGGACGGTGGGCGTCGGGCATGTCCGCTCGTTCTCGACCAGTTCGTACTGCGAACGGATGACTCGTGCCGCGATCGTTTCGATTCAGCCGTAGAAAGGGGTTGTTTGGCAGCTCTTTGGTGGATCGGGCCGAATCTTGGCGTTACCTTGCGTCTGCACATCCGGAGCCAGTTCGCCATGACCAGCATTCTCGCACGCACACTGCTTCCCTCGCTCGGAACCCTGCTCGGTTCCGCCCTCGCGGGTGGCATCGCCTTCGTTGCACTGGCTGGTTCGGCCTCCGCTCAAGGGCAGTCGTGTGCAGCCGATCTCAATGGCGATGGATCTGTCGGAGCACCCGACCTCTCGACGCTGCTCGGCGCGTGGGGTCCGTGCACGAAGTCCTGTGCCGCAGACATCGATGGCGACGAGATGGTCGGAGCACCCGACCTCTCGCTGCTCCTGGCCGAATGGGGCACGTGCGTGACCGTGCCCGCATGGGCAACGGCCATCGAAGCACTTCCGGATCCTGCAGTCGTGCACGACGCCAGCCTTCGCGCGGCAATCGCGGCAACGGGCTACGCATGGCGCGTGCGCGACACGGCGACGCAGATTGAGATGGTGCTGATCCCGCCAGGCACATTCCAGATGGGCTGCTCGCGATCGAACATCTACCCGTGCGACGGCGACGAAAGCCCAGTGCACACCGTGACGCTGACGAACGCGTTCTACATGGGTCGCTACGAGGTGACGCAGGCAGAGTGGATGGCGCGGATGGGATCGAACCCGTCCTTCTTCCAAAGCGCGAGCGCAGTGGTGCCGGCATCGCAGGTGCCGAACCGTCCCGTCGATCGGGTGTCGTGGAGCGCGGTCCAGGGATTCCTGAGTTCGACGGGCATGCGTCTCCCGACGGAGGCAGAGTGGGAGTATGCGTACCGAGGAGGGACGACGACGGCGTTCCACTCGATGCCGGGCCATCCAAGCGGCACGAACGATGACTTCGGCAATCTGCCCGGCACGATCGCGTGGCACCCGCCCGGCTCCGCAAACCAGACCCGCCCTGTGGGCCAGAAGGCCGGCAACGGCTTCGGCCTTCACGACATGAGCGGAAACGTGCGGGAATGGGTGAACGACTGGTACTCGGCAACCTACTACGCGTCGAGCCCGTCGGTGAACCCGCCGGGCCCGAGTTCGGGCTCGGCCCGTGTGTTGCGCGGCGGCAGCTGGGGCACCAACACCTTCCACATTCGGTCGTCACGACGCGACGGCAGCGCCCCGTCGAGCGGCGGCAGCGACTACGGCTTCCGAGTCGTGAGGGCTCCGGGGAATTGACGCGGGGGCTTTGGCCCGCGCTGTTCCCACTCGGGGTTCCCACTCGGGGTTCCCACTCGGGGTTCCCACTCGGGGTTCCCACTCGGGGTTCCCACTCGGGGTTCCCACTCGGGGTTCCCACTCGGGGTTCCCACTCGGGGTTCCCACTGGGGGTAGCACACCTTCAGATTGGTGTTCGGCGCGCAGACGAGATACGGCAAGCATGCGTCCACGATTGCGTGGTGTTGCTCCGTTTCCTCTTCAGGAATCGGCGGGAAGACCACTCGAACCCACTTCAAGCCTGGCGCAGCTACCCGCGCCCCTCGTCCGCCGTCAGCGCCTCGAGGTAGGCCTCGTACGCGGAGACGCAGTCGCGCTGCTTCCCGCCGTTCTCGCTCAGCTCGCACCGCGCGCAGGTTCGCTCGGATCGAATCCCATGTCGGCGTGGCGCTGCGCCGTGCCGCCGCGCGGAATGGAAATCGTCTTCCATGCGGAGGGTCCCACCAGAATGCGTGCGATGAGCGTGATCTGACCTTGGTGATACGCGGTGTGCGCCATAGACCGTGCCAG
>JBIIYI010000096.1:0-8904 GCA_044346895.1 Phycisphaerales bacterium | reverse complement strand
TGCGGCGGCTCCCTCTGGCGCAATCCACGCCAGAGCGAGCAAGTTGCGAAGCAGGTTGCGAGCGCTCGAGCACGTCGCGAGCGCTCGAACTAATGCGCCACGCGGTGTCCGAGGTACCTCGACACCTCCGCCACCTTCGCGTCCACCGTCGCCTGATCGCACGCCTCGAGATTCAGGCGCAGGAGCGGCTCGGTGTTCGAAAGCCGGATGTTCGCCCACCAGTCCCCGGCGTCGATCGAGAGTCCGTCCAGTTCGTACGTCTTCGCCTTCGGATACGCGCGCTTCAACGCGGCGAGCGCGCCAAGCTTGTCCTCGTTCTCGAAGTTGATCTCACCCGACTGGACGTACCGCCTGCACGGCGCGATCAGCTGCGAAAGCGGCTTCCTGGCGCCGGCAAGCGCCGTCACCACCGCCGCGAAGGTGCGCGCGCCGGAGTCGGTCGCCCAGAGATCCTCGAAGTAGAAGTGCCCCGACAGCTCGCCTCCGACGACGCCGCGTTCCGCGGCGAGCTTCGCCTTCATGAAGACGTGTCCGACGCGACTCTCGACTGGAACGCCCCCGTGCTCGCGCACGATCTCGGGCACGCTGCGCGAGCTGCGCAGGTCGTAGACGACGGCCGCGCCCGGCTTCTTCGCCAGGAAATCCTGCAACATCCACGCGAGCAGGAGATCGCAGCCGATGGGTGTTCCCTTCTCGTCGAGCACGATGCAGCGGTCGGCGTCGCCATCGAAGCAGAAGCCCGCGTCGAAGCCGCCCTTCGCGAGCGCGGCCTGCAGATCGCGCAGGTTCGACTCGACCAGCGGGTTCGGCTCGTGCACGAACTCACCGCTCGAGTTGTCGAAGTGGAGCGGCTCGATCGAGATGCCGGCGATGCCTTCGAAGACCTTCGGAACCATCGTGCCGGCCATGCCGTTCGACGCGTCGATCGCGATGCGCACCTTGCGCTCGCCCGACAGGATGCGCGGATCGATGAACGACCGCAGCAGCGCGCGGTAGTCGCTCCAGAGGTCGCGCACCTCCTCGCGTCCGCCCTTCGGATCGACCTTCTCGCGCTCGACGAGCGCGGCGAGCCTCTGGATCTCGGCGAGGCCGGTGTCCTGCCCCACGGGCTTCGCGCGGCGCTTCGAGATCTTGAACCCGTTGTAGTTCGACGGGTTGTGCGACGCCGTCACCTGCACGCCGCCCGCGCAGCCGAGGTGGTTGATGGCGAAGTAGACGAACGGCGTGTCGACGAGCCCGAGGTCGATGACGTCCGCGCCCGCGTCGCGCATCCCCTGCCGGAGTTCCGCGGAAAGGCTCGGCGAACTCTTCCGCATGTCGCGCCCGACGCAGATCGTGCGCGACATCGGATCGATGGCGCCCTCGGCGGCGGCCTGCGCGAGCAGGTACTGGGCGGTGCCGTAGCCGATCTGCCACGCGAGCTTCTCGTCGAGTGGCTTCGGATAGGTGGCGCGGACGTCGTAGGCCTTGAAGACTTTGGCGAGCATGGGGAGGTATATATCGGACGGGCGGCCCCCTGTGGTCGAGCGCCGGCGACCGACCACGAACTCCCAACGGAGCGCCGACTTCCTGTACACTCCTCGATTCTCCCGTCCGGCGTTCGGCCGGGAGCCACCCCGCGCACCCGTGGCCGCGCGGACTCCGTTTGGACGGCTCACCCTCGACCTCGAGGCACCGTCACCCACAAGCGCCCTTGGACGGGCGGGCCGCCACACCCGCCGCGTCGGTGTCGCTGGAGAGCAATCATGGCTTCTCTCGTTCAGGAACTCATCGAGGCAGGCATCCACTTCGGTCAGCGTCGCAGCAACTGGAACCCGAAGATGGCGCCGTACATCCACGGCGTCCGCAACCAGATCCACATCCTCGACGTGCGCGAGTCGATCAAGGGCCTGCTCCTTGCGAAGCGCTTCATCGAGCAGACCGTCGGCCGCGGCAAGGACGTCTGCTTCGTCGGCACGAAGCGCCAGGCCCGCGGCGCGATCGAGCAGTACGCGGCCGACGTCCAGATGCCGTTCGTCACCGAGCGCTGGCTCGGCGGCACGCTCACCAACTTCCGCACCATCCGCGAGCGCCTCAAGCGCCTCGAGGAGCTCGACCGGATCGTCGAGAGCGGCGAACTCAAGAACTACTCGAAGAAGATGGAGTCGCAGCTTCTCCGCGAGCGGAAGAAGATCCAGCGCAACCTCGGCGGCGTCCGCCAGATGACGCAGATGCCGGGCGCGCTGATCGTGGTCGACACGAACCGCGAGAAGAACGCGCTTCTCGAAGCGAAGTCGCTCGGCATCCCGACCGTCTGCCTCGTCGACACCGACGGCGACCCCGATCTCGTCGACATTCCGATCCCGGGCAACGACGATTCGATGCGCACCATCGACATCATCGTGCGCGAGCTCTGCGACGCGGTGAAGAAGGGCAAGGAAGGCCGCTCGACCTCCGCAGGCGAGGCGCCCGGCGAGAAGTCGTCCGGTCGCGATCGCGGCGAAGGTCCGGCCGATGGTGCCGCCCCGCGCCGCCGTTCGAGCCGTTCCCGCTACTCGGCCAGCGCCGGCGCCCCCGCCGGCGGCGAGTCCGCCGAGTAACTCCATCCGAATCCGATTCATCCCGAACACCAGCACCCCGCCGAAGCAGGGCGGGTCCAGCATCGAGATCAATGACCATGAGCACCGCGAACATCAGCCCAAAGGACGTCATGAAGCTCCGCGACCGCACCGGTCTCGGCATGGGTGACTGCAAGAACGCCCTCGTCGAGGCCAACGGCGACATGGAGGCTGCGGAGAAGATCATCCGCGAGAAGATGAAGGGCAAGATGGATGCCCGCACCGACCGCGCCGCCGGTGAAGGCTGCGTTGCGATCGCGATCGGCGGCGGCAAGGCCGCGATCGTCGAGATCCGCAGCGAGACCGACTTCACGTCGCGCAACGAGGAGTTCCGCGCGATGGCGGCGGACGTCGCCCAGATGGCTCTCTCCCACGCGGCGGGCGCCGTGACCGCCGACAAGGCGATCACGGACCGCGTCGACGTCGTGCGACTCAAGACCGGCGAGAACATCTCGTTCGCCCGCGGAACCGTCCTCGCGGGCGGCAGCTTCGCGTCGTACGTCCATCACGACGGCAAGCTCGGCGTCGTCCTCAAGTACGAGGGCGGCGAGATGCCGGCCGACATCGGCACGGGCATCTGCCAGCACATCGCGGCCGCCGTGCCCACCCCCGCCGCGATCGACGCCGACGGCCTCGACCAGGCCGTCGTCGCCGCGAAGCGCGCCGAGGCGATCGCCGAGGCTCAGGCCTCCGGGAAGCCCGCCCAGATCGCCGAGAAGATGGCGGAGGGCAAGATGCGCAAGTTCTTCGAGGAAGTCACCCTCCTCGGCCAGGCGTACGTCCGCGACGACAAGATGCAGGTCGGCCAGATCGTGCCGAAGGGCGTCAAGCTCGCGCAGTTCGTCCGCGTGCGCCTCGGTCAGGATTGACCGACGCAAGCAGGTGTTTCCAGGGACGCCCCTCGGGGCGTCCCTTTCCTTTTCGGCGGTGACCGATGTTCGCTCTGGAGCGGTCAGACCGGTCCTGCGGGTGGAAGTAAACGGTTCACCCCTGACGTTCCGATATTAGATTGTGCCTCGCCAATCGAGCGCCCGGCGACGCATGCCCCGCGGGCCGTCGCATAGTGGGAGACCCGCGCGACAGACCAGAACAGACGCCCCATGAGCTTCACCGGACCCATCTTCATCTGCGGAACCAGCCGCTCGGGCACGAGCCTGCTGCAGGCCGCGCTCGAGAAGAACCCTCGCGTGCAGATCGCCGGCGAGACCCACTACTTCGACGACCTGCGCGTTGCGCTCGGCGAGCAGTCGCTCGGCGCGCGACTCGAGGGAGCCGAGCAGCGCCGGGTCGAGGACTACTTCCTCGCGCTCTCGCATCGTCCGTTCGGACATGAGGGCGATCCCGAGCAGGGTTGGATGAAGCGCGAGGCCCTGCGCGCTCGGGCGCTCGCCCTCGGCGGCACGCCGGACGACTACTTCGAGGCCTTCTGCCGGGAGTGGTGCGCACGGACCGGCGCGGACGTCTGGGGTGAGAAGACTCCCCGGCACGTCTTCCGACTCGTCGAGATGCTCACGCGGAATCCGTCCGGCAAGGCTGTCTTCATGCTGCGCGATCCGCGCGCGGTGGTCGCGAGCTACAGGGACTGGAAGAACCAGGGCGGCTTCGACTTCGAGAAGGATCCGGGGCATCGCGCCAGCGTGGCCGCGGATGAGATTCGCGCGCGCCGTTCCTACCATCCGGTGACCATCTCCCTGCTCTGGGTCGCCGCCGCCCGTGCGGCGCAGCAGGCCCAGCAGCGCTTCGGTGCCGAGCGCGTGCGATTGCAACGATATGAGGCCCTCTGCGATCAGCCGGAGCATGAACTTGGAGCCATCTTCGACTGGCTCGGCCTCGAGCGGCCGGAGAACATGACGAACGTTCCCGTGCGCAACTCGAGTTACGAGAAGTACTCCGACGCCGGCGGCTTCGTCCGCGGAGCGATGGATCGCTGGCATCAGACGATGAATCCCGCCGAGATCGCGGTCGTCGAGCGCTGCTGCGGCAGGCTCCTCGGAACCATGGGCTACGCCACGGTCCACCCTCGTCCCGCGCCGTTCGCAACGATTCCGTTCTACGCGTCCGCCCTGCCCGCCATCGTTCGCGCCGCCGCGATCAACGCCAAGCGGAGCGGCAATCTCGGCAAGTACATCCTGCGCCGCGCCAGGCTCGTGCTCGGGAGATGAGCATGCACGAACGCGCGACCATGTCCCCGACCACTCCGGCAGCCGCGCCGGAAGCCAGCGTTCTCATCGTCGGCTACCGGAGCAAGCCGTACATCGAGCGCTGCATCGGAGGCGCCATCCGCGCAAGCGAGGGAGAGTCGGTCGAGATCCTGTTCCTCGACTGCTCGGACGACGGGAGCGAGGCGCTCGTCCGCGAGCGATTCCCGACGGTTCGAATCCTGCCATATCGGGGAAATCTCGGCTTCGCCCGGGGAAACAACGTGCTCGCGCACGAGGCGCGCGGCAGGTCCGTCATCCTCCTCAATCCGGACGCATTCGCGGAGCGGGATGAGATTTCCGCGTTGATGCGGCTGTCGCGAGAGCATCCCGATGCCGAAGCATGGTCGGGGATCACCGTGCTCCCCGACGGCTCGATCGACGGTGGATCGATCCAGCCGATGCTCGGCGCACTGCCGCTCATGCTCGCGCTGTTCGGACTCGCAGGCCTCAGGCCCGGCGCCACCGACCCTCGAAACCCGACGCCCCAAGCGGCGCCGGTCCTCACCGGTGCGTTCATGATGGTCCGCGCTACGACCTGGCACCGACTGGGAGGGTTCGACGAGCAGTTCTTCATGTACGCCGAAGAGGTCGATCTCTGCAAGCGCATCGCGGACGGCGGAGGCGGATTGCTCTGCGATCCTCGTATCCGGATGCTGCATGACACGGGTAGCGGTGAGCGGCGAACCCCCACCCGCTTTCTCAACCGCGCGCGGGGCAACGCGACCTTCTATCGCAAGCACTTCGGACCAGTCTGGGCGACCGCCTGCAGCGCGCTGCTCTACGCGCACGCGCTGAGCCGCGCGACTTGGGGCCGGCTCGCTGGAAAGCGGGCGCACGCCGAGAGCTTCGGGGCGCTGGTACGGCGTCCATCGGACTGGTGGCACGGCTGGCCGCCGCGAGATCCCGCCGTGGAGGCGTCGTGAGCGACGCGAAGTCACGCGGCGCGCTCCGCTGGTCGTACGTCCTCACCTGGACGACGAAGGGCATCAACATCGCGTCGATGCTCGTGCTCGCGCGCATCCTCGGGCCGGAGAGCTTCGGCGTCGCCGCGCTCGCGATGGTCTTCGTCCTCTTCATCGAGATGTTCGCGGAATCCGGGCTCGCGCCGGCGATCGTCCAGCGCAAGGACCTCGACCCGGCGGATCTCGACTCGATCTTCTGGCTCAACATGGCCCTCGCGGTCCCGCTGGCGGCCGCGGGCTACCTCGCGTCCGATCTCCTCGGCCACGTCGTCGACGATCCGCAGGTGCCGGCGATCTTCGCCGCGCTGAGCCCGCTCATCCTCTTCCGCGGACTCGGCGTCGTCCAGTTCGCCCTCGCGCAGCGCGAGATGCGGTTCAAGGACCTCGCGATTCGAAGCGCAGCCGGCGCGGCGATCGGCGGGCTGGCGGGGATCGGGAGCGCCGTGGTCGGGCTCGGGATCTGGTCGCTCGTGGTCCAGTACATCGTGACCGATCTCGTGTCGCTCGTCCTGCTGTGGAGGCTGAGTTCCTGGCGCCCCCGATTCCGCTTCGAACTTCGGCGCGCGCGGTCCTTCCTCCGCTTCTCCTCCGGCGTGATCGTGTCGCAGGTCGCGGTGTTCGCGAGCAACCAGGCGGACGTCTTCGTGATGGGCGCGCTCTTCGGCGCGACGGCGGTCGGCATCTTCAGGCTGGCGATGCGCGTGGTGAACATCCTGATCGAGATGCTCGTCCGTCCCGTGCAGGCGATCGCACTGCCGAGACTGGCGGCGCTGCGGGACGAACCGGATCGGATGCACGAGGAAGTGCTCCGTCTGATGCGCATCTCGAGCCTCGCGATGCTCCCGGCGGTGGGCGCGCTCATGATCGGCGCGGACGCGGTCACGTCGCTCCTCGGCGAACGCTGGTCCACAGCCGCGGACGCCATGAAGGTCCTCGCCCTCATCGGCGTCGCGAAGAGCCTCTCCCTTCTGACCGGGCCCACGATGCTCGCCCTCGGGCGAAGCCACACCGTCGCGCTTGGAAGCGTCGGGCAGGCATTCGTCACGATCGGCGCCATCATCTGCGCCGGGCTCTGGGCGAAAGGACTCGACGACACGACGCAGGTCGTCGCGGTCGCGAGCGCCCGGTCGGGGGTCTTCCTGCTGCTCGTCATGCCGTTCCAGATCCGCTACATGTCCCGCGCCACCGGGATCGGCGTGAGCCGCGTCATCCGGGCCGTCCTGCCTGGCATCCACGCGCTTCTCGCCACCGTCGCCGTCGGCATCGCCGCCGAGTACGTGCTCGTCCTGATCGGAGCGGACCGACTCGCGACGAACTGGGGAGCCGCGATTGCCGGCGGACTCGTGGCGGGAGCGCTCATCCTCCGGGCTCGGAGGGCGATGCCGAAGAAGTCGATGAAGCCGAAGAAGCCGAAGAAGCCGCACGAATCGATGGCGGGAGCCGACGCTGGTGCGGATGCCGAGCCGTCGGCTCCATCGCCCGACCGTCCATCCGTCGAAGCCGGCGGGATGGAACATCCGATGATGTCGCCGGAGCATCGCTCATGAATCGTCCCGCTCCGCTCTTCATTCTCTCGACGGGCCGATCCGGCACGACATCGATCGCAAACATGCTGAGCGCGGTGCCCGGAGTCGTCATCGTGCACGAGCGCCGACCGAAACTGCTCGAGGAAGCCGTCGCGTTCCGACGCGGAAACCTCGAGCATTCCGCGTTGGTCGATCTCCTCCGCTCATCGCGCGACCCCGCCTCGCTGGGCGCGACGCTGCTGGCGGGCGAGAGCAACCAGCGACTCAGCTTCGTGCTCCCGGCGCTTGCCGAGGCCTTTCCGACGGCGCGCTACGTGCTGCTCCAACGCGATGGACGTGAGGTCGTGGATTCCGTCCACCACCGCTGGTGGTACCACCCGCGCGAAGCATGGATCCGACATCCGTCGCTCCATGTCTGGGCTTCCACCCGCTTCCAGGGACCGGACTTCGGACTGCCCGGTTCCGAGTGGGACCGGATGACGCCGTTCGCCCGATGCTGCTGGTACTGGGCGCTCGTCCCAAGGCTCGTGCGCAGCGACGCCGAACGCCTCGGCCTACGCCTCCTCGAGATCCGACTCGAGGATCTCGAGCAGTCGAGAGACGCCCTCGAGACCTTCCTCGAACTCCCCCCCGGTTCGCTCGAGGCGCCGCCACGCGCGAATGCCACGAAATCGACCCGCGCATCCTGGCGCTCGTGGTCTGCGTCGATGCGGCACGACTTCGAGCGCTTCGGCGGCGCCGAGATGGACCGGTGCTATCCCGGCTGGCGTGCGGAGTTCCAGTGGTCGACCACGGAGGAGATCATGGGGTTCGGCCGCCGCCTGATCGGCATCGGCCGTTCGGCGAAGGCGCACATCAACGCGTTCACCGGCAGACGAGGGCGCGCGACGGATGACGAGGGAGGAAATCCATGAACCCGCTTCGGATCGTGCAGCGCGCGCTTGGGCTCTGGCGGGAACACCAACTCGAGCGGTCGGACTATCACCGGGGACCACACCAAAGCAAGGCCGATGCGGTCTTCGTCCTCGGGTGCGGCCGCAGTGGCACGACGCTTCTCCGCGGCATGCTCGAACGCCATGCGCGCCTCTGGGGCGGACCGGAGAGCGGCATCTTCCTCCGGCGCTTCGATGCCCGCGAACTCGCCGGGAAGTTCCTCTGGAATCCGGATCGCGCGGCGTGCATCGCCGCCGAGACGAACAGCGCGGTGGCCTTCGCCGAGCGATTCTTCGGCGAACAGGCCAAGGAGGCGGGCAAGGCGCGCTGGGTCGAGAAGACGCCGAAGCACGTCATGTGCCTCGGCTACCTCCTGACCGCGTTTCCCAACGGACGCTTCATCCATGTGATCCGGGACGGCCGCGACGTCGCGTGCTCGCTGCGCAACCACCCGAAAGCCGCGTTCCGCGACGGCAAGGTCGTTCCCCTCAACACGAACAACCCGATCCCGAAGTGCATCGACCGCTGGGTGCACGACACGTCCGCGGGACTCGCGTATCGCGGGCATCCGAGACTGCTCGAGGTCCGCTACGAGGAGCTCGCCGCGGCGCCCGAAGGAACGCTTCGTGGCGTCTGCGCCTTCCTCGGCGAGGAGTACGACCCTGCGTGCCTCGAGGGAGACAAC
>JBIIYI010000095.1:0-8972 GCA_044346895.1 Phycisphaerales bacterium | reverse complement strand
CGCGCTCCTCATCTTCGTCCTGCCGCGCTTCGCGAAGATCTACGCCGATCGCGGCGCGGATCTCCCGTGGCCGACCCAGCTGCTGCTCACGGTGAGCGACGCGTTCAGGTCGAACGGACTCATGCTTGGCGTCTCCGTCGGGCTTGGAATCCTCGCGCTCGTCGCCCTGGCGCGGTCCGATGCGTGGGATCGACTCATCGACCGCGTCCGCTTCGGACTGCCCGTCGTCGGCAGGCTCGCGCGGCTGTCGTTCGTCGCGACCACCTGTCGCACGCTCGCCACGCTGCTTGCAAGCGGCATCCATCTGCTCGACGCGATCGCGATCTGCCGAGGCCTCTCGCGCTCGCCGCGGGCGCTGCGATTCTGGGATGCGATCGACGCGAAGCTCCGCGACGGCGGAACGCTGGTCGAGGCGCTGCGCGGCGAGTCGCTGCTGCCGGCGTCCGTCATCGCGATGGTCGCGGCGGGCGAGCGCTCGGGCCGGTTGCCCGACGTCCTCGGTCGCGCGGCCGACTTCGCGGAGGAGGACCTCGAGACGGGACTCAAGCAGGCGACGAGCCTGCTCGAGCCGGTCCTCATCCTCCTCTTCGGTTCGGTCCTCGGCGCCGTCGCCATCGCGCTGCTCCTGCCGCTCTTCTCGGTGGCGAAGGTCGCGTCGGGTTCGTGAGCGGGTCGCGACGCGCGAGGGCACCCACGACATCGCCGACACCGACCACGCCGCCGACCACATCGCGCTCGATCACGCGTTCGGGGTGTTCTCCCTCCGTGATGTCGCTTGACGCACCGATGGTGCTTGCGGTTATCTTCCCCGCGCCGCCATGGATGGTGGCAGGAAGGACGGGTCATGACTCGCCAGGATCGAGCGGAAGTCTTCCCGAACGCAGCCGGAGGCGTTGCTCTCGAGCGCGCCGCCACCGAACGGCCGGCTGCAGTCTCCACGCGTCACGGTGGCGTGGTGTCGGACCTCATTCGCGAACTCACGCGCCGCGAGCGGCTCGTGCTCATGCTTCGCTACACCGAGGAACTCACGGTGCACGAGATCGCTGCGGTGCTCGAGATCGCGGTGACGGAGGTCGAGCGCATGCTCGAGAGCATCTCCGACCGCGTGCGTCGTCGCGTGGCGCCGATGTACTCGCGTCCGCAGCCGCGGCTGGCGTAGGTGCGCGCGGTCGCGACCGCCGCGTGCACCCGTCGATCGGCGGGCGGATGTGTCGTCGGCGCGCGAAGCCGTCGGATGCGCTCAGTTCCACGCGGCGAGCAGCAGCGAGAGATCCGCGGCGCCGACGCTTCCATCTCCATCGAGGTCGCCGGGTCCGGCGGTGCCCCACGATGCGAGGAGGAGCGAGAGGTCGGCCGCCGACACCGAGCCGTCGCAGTCGAGATCGGCCGGCTCGCACGAGGCGGTCGTCACCTCGATCGAGAGCGTGGCGTCTCCGACGCCGGTCACGACGACGATCGGATTCTCGCGGCAGTAGAACTGCGGGTAGTTGCCGCCCTGCTGCACGACCTTCGTGAGCGAGCTCACCGTGAGCCGCAGCCGGCCCGTGTCGATCGCGTTGCGCAGGTATTCCTGCACGTCGGGGCGCGCGCAGTCGAGTTCGAAGCGCGCGACCGATCCGATCGGCACGAGGCTGCCGGGCTTCAGGTCGGCGATGAGGCCGACCGCGAACGGCGTGGGCGTGGTGCGCGCGCGCACCGAACTCGAGACGTCGACCCACGCACCCGACGCGTTGCGCGCGACGGCGTAGGCGTTGCGCACGCCGGGCTGGAGGATGTCGGTGCCCGCCGGCGCGAAGGGGGAGGTCTCGTTCCAGTTCGCCAGCGAGAATCCGTTGCGGAACCCCGTGCCGTAGAGCTCGATCGGCTGCCCCGCGTCCTCGTCCTCGACGTACTCCGGATCGCTCGGCGGGAGGAAGGCCGTGTAGGGGTCGACGGTCGGGTCGTACTCGACCACGAAATCGTTCGCGTAGGTGATCTCGACCACGCACGAGGCGATCTGGTACTGCGCCGCCCCAAGGCCCGTCGGGATGTCGGCGCCGGTGTTGAACCCGACGATGAACTGTCCATCGCGGTTGTCGAAGAGGGGGCTTCCCGGCTCGTTGCCGAAGGTCGAGGCCGTGATGCGCGTGCCCGGCGTCGGATTGAACGGGTAGTTCCAGCGGTCGACCGCGGGTGAACCGTACTGCTTCACGTAGGTGTCGGCGGCCGCTGGGGACGTGCCCGCGGCCGCGCCGAGGAGGCACGCGACGAGGGAGAGGGTGCTCGAGGAAATGGCGGCCGCGGTGCGTGGGGCGCCGGGCTTCTTCGAAGGGTTTGCGGGTCGGAGTGGCATCGTCGGGAGTCTCACGTCGTTCGATCGGCCCGGCTCGCGGAAGCCGGGACGGCATGTTCTGATCTCGGCCACGGTTCGGACTTCGCGCCTCATGTGTCGCGCCTTGGAGCACGCCGAGCGCGACGCGCGGGTTCGGTCCGAACTCGGCCTCGCGTCGCGAGAGTAGCCCGAGCACGGCCCACGGCCGGAGAATCCCGAGTTCCGCTTCCGATTTTGGCGCCTGCGCTTCGGAACGCGCGGTTTTCGGGCGTCTGCCCCAGACTCGGCCGCGTCCTCGCGGGAGTTTTCGGATGTCCCGTCGCGCCACCGCCCGGCAACCCCGCATGGGCCGGCAACGTCTCGGGCGACGATTGCTACAGTTCGGCCCCCCCGAAGCCGGGACACGCGCCCGAACGGCCACGCCACAGGATCCTCTCGTTGCAAGCCGTCCTCGATTCCACGCCACCCCACACGATGCCGTCCGTTCCGGCGGCCACCCCGCGCGCGCGTCGCTGCCCGCTCAGGAAGATCGCGGAGTTCGCGGGGTTCACGCTGGTCGAACTGCTCGTCGTCGTCGCGATCCTCGGCCTGATCGTGGCCGCGCTCCTCCCGGTCCTCTCGCGGCTGCGCGCATCGAGCGAGCGGGCGCGCGAGATCGCGGCCGCGCGCGACCTCGTCGGCGCGTGGACCCAGTACGCGCAGGATGCGAACGGCGCGCTGCTCCCCGGCTATCGCTCGGGGCTGCCCGCATACGACGCCCAGCGCAACGCGATCGCGACGCAGACGATCGGCGTGGCCGCGCACCGCTGGCCGTGGCGGCTCGCGCCCTATCTCGGGCACGACTTCAACGCGCTCTACGTCGGAGAGCACGAGCGCGTCCTCCGCGAGCTCGAGACGAGCGACTACTCGAACTACCTCTACCAGACGAGCGCGTTCCCGAGCTTCGGCCTGAACAGCGTCTGGGTGGGCGGCGACGAGAGTTTCGGCGGCTTCAACAGCGCGTTCCTCGGGCTCTACGGGAAGTTCTACGTCACGCGCCTCTCGGAGATCTCGCGGCCCGCGCAGATGGTCGTCTTCGGAAGCGCGCGGGGGCAGGAAGGGTCGCCCGGCGATCTCGGCCCCGTGACCGAGGGCTACTTCCGCATCCGCTCGCCGTACTTCGACACCCGCACGTGGGCGGCGCAGTATTCCGACGAGGATCCCGCGTCGTGGGGCAACCTCAGCCGGCGCAACATGGGCGAGATCATCGTCGGGATGGCGGATGGTCACGCGGAGTCGCTCGCTCCCGAGCGGCTCGACGACATGATGCTGTGGGCGAACCCCGCCACCGCGCGCGACTGGACGCTCACGCCGGGCGGCGGCTGAACACGCGCGGCGCGCGTGACCGGATTCGCGTCACGGAATGCGCGGCACGAGACGCATGCGCGGCAAGAGACGATGGACGAGATGCGCGATCGGAACGGCCCCGGCCAGCGCGCACGCGACCGTCCCGGCGGCGTTGAGCGCGTGCGGTGTACCGAGCCACGATGGGGCGTGCGCCGCGGCGAAGTACGCGCCCGCCGCGATGGGTGCCGCGATGACGATCGAAAGCGCGATCTGTCCGCGCACCGAGCGCGCGAACGGTGCGGCGACGAGCGCCGGACACGCGACCAGCGCGATGACGAGCACGCTGCCCACCGCCTCGAAGGCCGCGACGATCGCGAGCGTGGTCGCGGCGAGGCGCACGTCGTCGGTCCAGCGCGGCGCGGCGCCGGAAGCCTGCGCGAACGCCGGATCGAAGGCGCGCGCGGCGAACTCCTTCGCGAGGAGCGCGCTCGTCGCGACGGCGACCGCCGCCGCGGCGGCGAGCGTCCACACCGGGCGCGGAAGCGATGCGAGCCACGACCGTCCTTCGGCCTGCGCGACGAAGAGCGTCTCGAGCGAGCCGAAGAGGACGCACTCGGGGTCGAGGTCGATCTGCCGAGCGCCCTGCATCTCGAGGAGCGCGACGCCGAGCGCGAAGAACGTCGTGAAGACGACGCCGAGCGCGACCGACGCGCCCGTGCGCGTGGCCGCCGCGACGAGCCGCGACAGGAGGATCGCCGCGAGCCCGGCGATCGCCGCGCCCGCGAGCATCGCCCACGGCGAGCGCGTGCCCGCGACGAGGTAGCCGCCGACGAGGCCCGGAAGCACCGCGTGCGCGGTCGCGTCGGCGGCGAGCGACTCCTTGCGCAGGACGAGCCAGTTGCCGAGCGTGGCGCACGCGACGAGCGCGAGGAGGAGCGCGACGAGCGCAGGGAGGTCGACCGCGGCGAATCCGTTCATCGCGCCCGCTCCTCCGCGGGGCGCGCGGCGATGCAGCCGGTCGCCCGCATGCGGCGCGCGAACATGAGCCCGAAGAAGAAGGGGATGCTGGCGGCGATCGTCATCGCGCTGCCGGTCGGGATCGACTCGGACGCGAGCGACGCGAGCACCCCCGCGACGGCGGTCGTCGCACCGATCGCCGCGGCGCGCGCGGCGGTCCGGCGCAGCGATCCCGGCAGCAGTCGCGCCGTCGCCGCCGGAGTGAGGATGAACGCGACGACGAGGACGACTCCCGCGATCTGAAGCCCCGCGACGACCGTCGCGACGAGCAGCACGATGAGCGCGAGGTCGAGCGCGCGCACTGGGACTCCGGCGACGCGCGCGTGCTGTTCGTCGAAGGCGACGAGCGCGAATCCGCGCGAGAGCACGGCGAGCGCCGCGAGCGTCGCGAGCGAGACGACCGCGAGCGCGAGCACCTCGTGCGCGCGCATCGCCGCGGCGCTTCCGAGGAGAAGCGACTGCACGCCGCCCTGCGCGCCCGACCCGTGCGATTGGACCAGCGAGAGGAGCGCCGCGCCGAGTCCGAACGAACCCGCGAGCATCGTCGCGGTCGCGCCGTCGTCGCCCACGCGCCTCAGCCGCGCGAGCGGCGCGACGCAGAGCGCCGCGAGAAGCGCCGTGATCGCCGCACCCGCGATGAGGACGAGCGGCGAGCGCCCGCCGATCCCCGTCGCTTCGCCGATGAGGAATGCCAGCGCGACGCCGGGCAGCGCGGCGTGGCCCGCGACGTCCGAGACGAGCGCGCGGCGCCGCGCGAGGACGAACGTGCCGATCGCGCCCGCAAGCGCACCGAAGAGCGCGCAGCCTGCGAGGACGAGGATCGTGTTCGCGCCGATCGTCATGACTTACCCTGGGCGAGTCCAGAGTCTTCCGGGCTCCCCGAGTTCCCCGAGCTCCCCGAGACCCCCGAGACCCCCGAGACCCCGGTGATCCCGTAGATCGGGCCGAGCCGATCGGGATCGAGCACGTCGCACGGCGCTCCGTCGGCCGCGATGCCGCCCGCGATGACGATCGCGCGGTCGAAGTGCGCGCGCACCGCCGCCAGATCGTGGTGGACGGCGAGCACCGTGCGCCCTTCGCGCGCAAGCGCGCGCAGCGTTGCGAGCAGCCGCTGCGACGCGACGGCGTCGGCGTTCGCGAACGGTTCGTCGAGGAGGAGGAGTTCGGCGTCGGCGGCGAGCGCGCGCGCGACGAGGACGCGCTGCTGCTGGCCGCCCGAGAGTTCGCCGATCTGCGCACGCGCCATCTCCGCGAGACCCACCGTCTCGAGCGCGCGCAGCGCGGCGGCGCGTCCCTCGCGGCCGGGCCTGCGGAAGACGCCGAGTCTCGCGGCGAACCCCATCGTCGCCACCTCGAGCGCGCTCGCCGGGAAGCTCCAGTCGATTTCCGCGCGCTGCGGCACGAACGCGACCCGCGCGCGCGACGCGGCGAACGGGCGGCCGAAGAAGAGCGCCTCGCCGGTCGGCGCGACGGGGAGCAGGCCGAGGAGACCCTTGAGGAGCGTGCTCTTGCCGGCGCCGTTCGGGCCGACGAGCGCGTTCATCGTGCCCGCGGCGAGCGTGAATGACGCGTCGCGCACGACGTCCTGCGCGCCGGTGCCGTAGCCGCACGAGTAGCCGCGCACCGCAAGCGGCGCGTCGCCCGGCACGGATGTGCGCGCGCCGCTCAGCGGCGGCCTCCGAGTCCGGCGGCGATCGCCTTCGCGTTGTGGCGAAGCATGCCCTGCCACGTCGCCGCGTCCGAGGCCGTCGGGCCGAGCGCGTCGGAATGGAGCGGCTCGCCCACGCGGACCTCGTGGCCGCGCGCGGCGCAGCCGTCGACGATCGCGCGCACCGAGCGGTCCGAGACCGTGGACTCGGCGAAGATCGCGCCGATCCCCGCGTCGCTCAGTTCGGCGACGAGCGCCTCGATCGCGGCGAGCGACGGCTCGCTCTCGGTCGAGACGCCCTGGACGCCGCGCACCGCGAGGTCGTAGCGGCGGCCGAAGTAGCGGAAGGCGTCGTGCGCGGTGACGAGCGTGCGCTTCGTCGTCGGGATCGCCGAGAGTTCGATCCTGATCTCGCGGTCGAGCGCGTCGCACGCCGCGGCGAGGCGCGTCGCGTTCTCCGCGAACGCGGCCGCGCGCTCGGGTGCCGCCTTCGCAAGCGCCGCGGCCGCGGCGGGCGCGGTGCGCGCCCAGAGGATCGGATCCATCCAGATGTGCGGATCGAAGCTCGACGGATTCTCGGGGTCGGTGAGGAGTTCGCCGCGCGGAAGCGATTCGGCGAGGCGCACGACCGGTCGGCCGCTCGTCTCGACGCGCGCGAACGCGTCGCCCGCGCGGCCCTCGAGGAGCAGTCCGTTCATGAAGACGGCGTCGGCCTCGAGGATGCGGAGGACGTCGTTGCGCGTCGGGCTCCAGAGATGCGGATCGGTGCCCGGCGCCATCAGCACGACGACCTCCGCGTGCTCGCCCGCGATCGCGCGCACGAGGTCGCCGACGATCCCGGTGGTGCAGACGACGAGGATCCTCTCGCGCTCGGGTCGCGGGTCGCCGCCCGCGGTCGTCTGCGGCGCATCGCCGCCGGAGCCGCAGGCGGAGAGCGCGGCGAGCGCGAGCGCCGCGATCGCGCGGAACGCGGCGCGGCGCGTGAGGAAGGGGGGCATGCGTGCGGGCGTCGGGCGGAGCATGGGTTGTAGCGTACGCTACATGTAGCCGCTGCTACAAGCGCATCGCGCCGGAATCCGGGCCGAAGGGATTCCGCGCCGCCGGCCGCAGCGGCTCGTCGGTCCGTGCGGGCGGCGAGTGCCCGCGCGTGGCCCGGATGGGCGGCAGGATGCAGTCCCGCGCGGGTTTCATGCGGGTCTCATGCGTGTTTCATGGCGTGTTCAAGGCGTTTTCGCGCCCGTTTCGCGCAGGCCCCGCACTCGGCGCAGTGGCCTACTTCCGGATCTCGACCGGGGCGCCGTCGCCGAGGCATTCCCAGACGATCGCGACGTCGTCCGCAAGCAGGCGCACGCAGCCGAGGCTCCGATCCTGCCCGATCGAATCGACGTCGATCGTGCCGTGGATCCCGTAGCCCGCGAGCTGCGCGTTGGCGGCGTCCGTGCCCTCGAGGCCCAGCCAGTGCTCGCCGATCGGGTTCTTCGGATCGTCGCCCGCGTAGTGCTCGCCGGTGACCGGATGCGTCCACTCGGGATTCAGGAGCTTCGAGCCGGAGCGGACCTTGAAGTTGCCCGTCGGCGTGCCGTTCGCCGAGCCGAGCCCGCAGGGAAGCGACGCGACGACCACGCGCTCGCTTCCGGCGCCGATGCAGATGTCGACGCGGTAGTCGCGCTTCGAGACGACCGCGCTGAACGGCCCCTTCGGAAGCTTGAGCCGCTGGCCCGTGCGGATCGACTCGGGCTTCCTGATGTTGTTGATCCGCTGCACGAGCCGCCAGTCGCAGCCGATCTTGTGGCGGCGCACGATCTTCTCGAGGCTGTCGCCCGACTGGATCGTGTACTGGAAGAACATCGGGTCGTTCGCGTTGTAGACCGGCGTGAACGCGAGGACCCGGCCGATCTCGACGAGCGCGTCGGACGCGCGCTTCGCGTCGAGCGGCGAGAGTTCGCCCGAGAGGAGCGCGGACGAGAGGAGCGCGCGCGCCTGGACCGGCTCGCTTGCCGCGGTCGCGAGGCCCGCGGCGAGATTCGCCGTCGGCGTTCCGGCGTCGGCGGTGGCGGTCGCCGCCGGGGCGCGTTCACCGGCGCCGATCCCGTTCGTGCGGCGCGCGGGCGCGGCGGGCTGGCCGGCGTCGTCGGGAGGCGTGGTCGCGCGGTCGGGCTCGGCCGAAGGCGCGGGCGACGATGCGGGTGCTGAAGCGGGAGACTGGGTCGGAGGCGTGGCGGCCGGCGGATTCTCGACGGAGGACGCCGAGTGTTCGACCGCCGGCGGCGCGATGGTGGCTGCGTCGGCGGTGGATGTGGCGTTCGTGACCGCCGGGGTCGGGTCGGACTGCGGGGTTGCCTCGAGCGCGTCGCGATCGCGCGCGGCCTGCGCGGCGTCGACCACCACGGCGTCGAGCGTCGATGCGGCGCCCGCACCGTTCGCATCCGTTCCCGGGACGGGCGAGGAGAGCGAACTCGGGCTCGCGGGCGTCGCGCCCTCGTGGCCGGCGTCCGCGCGCATGAGCCACCAGCCTGCGCCGAGCGACGCGACGGCCGCCGCGCCGATCAGGATGAACTGCGGCCTCGACCGCTGCGAAGGCTGGAACGAACGGTTGGAACGGGGCGACTGGCTGGCGAGCGCCATTGGAAACCTCGGTTGCGGACGTGGGATCCTCGGACCGCGAGGATG
>JBIIYI010000094.1:0-9023 GCA_044346895.1 Phycisphaerales bacterium | reverse complement strand
CACGAGCCTGCGGTCATCTGGCCGAACATCATCAGGCCCTTCGCGGCGAGTTCGTCGAACTTCGCCTGCGTGGCCCAGTGCGGCACGAGGTTCGAGTTCGCGATCAGGACGCGCGGCGAATCCTTCGTCGTGCGCACGATGCCGACGGGCTTGCCGCTCTGGACGAGCAGCGTCTCGTCGGGCGCGAGCTTCTTGAGGCTCGCGATGATCGCGTCGAAGCACTCCCAGTTGCGCGCGGCCTGCCCGCGGCCGCCGTACACGACGAGGTTCTCCGGCCGCTCGGCGACCTCGGGGTCGAGGTTGTTCATCAGCATGCGCATCGCGGCCTCGGCGGCCCACGACGAGCACGTGCGTTCGTTGCCGCGCGGCGCGCGGATCACCCGTCCGACGGAGGTGGCTGTCGACATAGGCCGCGAGTGTAGCGCGCGCTCACGCGACGCCGAAGGAACCCGCGGAAATCAGCACTTCGAGCGCGCGGATATCGGGGCTCGGCGCCCGGTCTCGGTTCAGTTTCGGCACCTGCGACCGCACGACCGCGTGCGCCTTCTCGACGCCCACGCCCGACCTGAGCGGGCGGTGCGCCTCGAGCGCCTCCGCCATCACGAGCAGTTCGATCGCGATCACCGAGCGCAGGAGCGACACGCAGCGCGTCGCCTTGAGCGCGCTCGTCGCGCCCATGCTGTTGTAGTCCTCGATGCCGGCGCTCGTCGGGATGTTCGTCACGCTCGCGGGGTTCGAGAGCGTGGCGATCTCGTTGACGCACGCGGCGGCCGCGTACTGCGGGATCATGAGGCCCGAATCGACGCCGGGATCGGTCGCGAGGTACGGCTTGAGGCCGAGGAACTGGTCGAAGCCCGAGACGACCCAGAACGTGCGGCGTTCGGAGATGCCCGCGACGTGCGAGCACGCGATCGCGAGGAGGTCGAGCGCGATCGCAAGCGGCATGCCGTGGAAGTTGCCGCCCGACACGATGTCCCCGCCGCCGGCCTGCCCGCCCGCGAAGACGAGCGGATTGTCGGTGACGGCGCCGAGCTCGCGCGCGACGGTGCCCTCGACGTGGCGGAACGCATCGAGCGCGGCGCCGAGCACCTGCGGCATCGCGCGCAGCGAGTAGGGGTCCTGCACGCGCGGGTCGTTCTCGGCGTGCGAGGGGAGGATCGCGCTTCCCGCAAGCAGGCCGCGGAGTCGCGCGGCGACCTCGATCTGCCCGGGCTGGCGGCGCGCGTCGTGGATGCGCGCGTCGAGGAAGGCGTCGGTCGCCTTCGCGGCGTCGATCGCCATCGCGGCCGCCGCGAGCGCGGCGTCGAACGCGTTGCGGAAGTCGTGGCAGAGGAGGGCACCGGTCGCGCACATCAGGTGCGTGCCGTTGAGGAGCGCGAGGCCTTCCTTCTCCTCGAGCGCGAGCGGCTCGAAGCCGAAGCTCTTCGTCACCCACGCGGCGGGCTCGACCGTTCCGCCGTTCGGCCCGGGTCGCGCTCCGCCGCCCTTGCCGTCGTGCCAGCACTCGCCCTCGCCGAGGAGGACGAGCGCCGCGTGCGCGAGCGGCGCGAGGTCGCCCGAGGCGCCCACCGATCCGCGCGACGGAATCGCGGGATCGACGTGCGCGTTGACGAGGTCGACGATCCGCTCGAGGGTCTCGATG
Source organism: Phycisphaerales bacterium (assembly GCA_044346895.1). GTDB lineage: Bacteria > Planctomycetota > Phycisphaerae > Phycisphaerales > SM1A02 > QWPT01. The sequence goes on along the minus strand of JBIIYI010000094.1, from coordinate 7,381 downwards.
CGGATGCCCGACTTGCCGCGCGCGAGGCTCGCCGCGAGCACCACCATGAGCGCGCGCGAGACCTCGCGCGGGAGATGCTCGCCGACGCCCGAGGCGTGCGAGCGGATGATGTTCCGCTGGAGCTCGCACGCGCGCTCGTGCGGAATGCGCACGCGCGAGAGGCTGCCGAATCCGGTGTTCAGCCCGTAGACGGCCTTCCCTCCCCCGAGGGCGGCGTCGACGACCGCGCGCGAGCGCGCGACGGCCTCGCGCGCGTTCGGCGCGATCGCCAGCCGGACGGGCGCGGAGATCGTCGCTCGCGCGAGGCGCGCGACGTCGGCGATCGAGAGCGGCGAACCATCGAGGACGACGGTGTCGAGAGTGGCGGAAGCGGCGGAAGGCGTCTGGTCGGTCATGGCGGGAGCGGCGCGGAGAGAAGGGGAAATATACGGTTTCCCCGCATCGATCCGCGACGGCCTTGCGCACTCCGGCGCGGGGATCGACAATCGCCGCATGCCCGCAGAGCCAGCCGACGTCGCAGCCGCCGATGCCGTCACCACCAGTTCCGCCCCGCAGGACCGCCCCGTCATGCGCGCCTGCGCGCTGCCCGTCGGCGGCGTGGCCGCGGCGCTCCTCTTCGCGTCGGTGGTGCCGCTCTGGACGAGCGTGCGCGGCGTCGCGGGGCCGACGGTCATGGACAGCGAGCGGCCGCTTCTCGCTGCGCTCGCGACGATCGGCGCGTTCGCGGGTGCGACGGTGCTCGCGATCGTCGTCGCGCGCGCCGTCAACGCGGTCGTGGGTACGTTCGTCCTCGGCTGCGGCGTGGCGCTCCTCTCGATGCGCACGGGATGCGCGGTCGACCTCGCGCACGGCGGGACGAACCTCGTCCACTCCGCGATCGAGGCGGGCGGCTGGTGCGTGCTGGTCGCTGCGGCGTCGTGGGCGATCTACTCCCTGGGCGGGCGGCTTCCCGACTTCCCGAAGACCGGCGACGACGAGATCGATTCGCCCACCGGACCCTCCGCGCGCCGCGCGTGGATCGCGGCCGTCGCCGCGCTGGTCGTCGCGTGGTTCGCGCTCGTCACGGACACGAAGGGGCAGGCCCTCGGCGCCGCGACGGCGGGCGCCTTCGCCGCCGGCTTCATCGCGCGCTCGCTCGCGCGCGAGACGCAGCCGGTCTACGTGGCGGCCGCGACCGTGGCGGCCTTCGCGGCGATGCTCGGCTACATCGCGTTCAGCATCCGGGGCGATCTCTCGGTCGGCCTGATCGACGGCAGTTTCCCTCGGCTCCTGCGGATCATGCCGGTGGACGCCGCGGCGGGCGCGCTGCTCGGCACCTCGATGGGCGTCGGGTTCGCGCGCAGCTTCGTGTCGCCGACCGAAAGTTGACGCGCCTTCGCGCGGGTCTCGACGCGCCTTCGCGCGGGTCTCGACGCGCGAACGCAACGCCCACGCAACGCCCACGCCGCGCTACCCTGCGCGGCCCATGAGCGCCCACGCTTCTTCCGCCGCATCTTCCGCCGCGACCGCGGCCAAGCCGACCTCGCTTCTCGTCACCGGCACGATCGGCATCGACACCGTCGAGACGCCCACCGGTCGCGCCGATCGAGTGCTCGGCGGAAGCGCCGCCTACTTCGCGGCCGCGGCCAGCAGGCTCGGACCGGTGCGACTGGTCGGCGTCGTCGGCGACGACTGGCCGGCGCACCACCGCACCGTGCTCGAGGCGCTTCCGGGCGTCGATCTGCGCGGCCTCGAGACGCGCGCGGGCGGCAGGACCTTCGCCTGGGGCGGCAAGTATCTCGACAACATGAACGAGCGCGAGACGCTCTTCACCGAACTCGGGGTCGTCGCCGACGCGCCGCCGACGGTGCCCGCGGCATTCGCGGACAGCGGCCTCGTCTTCCTCGGCAACACGCACCCCGCGGTGCAGGTGGGGCTTCTCGAGCAGGTCCCGAACCGCGTCCTCGCCGTCGCCGACACGATGGACCTCTGGATCAACATCGCGCACGACGAACTGGTGCATCTCCTCTCGAAGGTCGACGGCATCGTCCTCAACGATTCCGAGGCCATGCACCTGACGGGCATCCGCAACGCGGTCACCGCGGGCAGGCGCATCCTTGGCTACGGGCCGAAGTTCGCCGTCGTGAAGAAGGGTGAGCACGGCGCGGTGCTCGTCCACCGAGACGGCGTGGCGGTGGTGCCCGCGTTCCCGGCGGAGGAGGACATGGTGGTCGACCCGACGGGCGCGGGCGACACGTTCGCGGGCGGATTCATGGGACATCTCGCGCGCACCGGCAGGACCGACGTCGAGACGCTGCAGGCCGCGCTCTCGTGGGGCACGGTGATGGCGAGCTTCACGATCTCGTCGTTCTCGCTCGACGCCGTCGCGCGCGCGACCGCCCGCGACCTCGACGAGCGCTACCGCCGCTTCGCCGCGGTCGCGCGGGTCTGAGCGCCGCCGCGTGGGCGCGTGGCGATTCCGTCGCTACGCTGCCCGCATGACGTTCCGCCGGTCGCGCCGCAGTGACTTCATCCGCCCAGTCGCGAGATACGTCGCGAGACACGTCGCGAGACGCGTCGCGCGCATCGTCGTGCACGCCGCCGCGCTTTCGACGACGGCTTCCGCCGCCGCGCAGACCTACACGCCCATGCGCGAACTGCCGGGCGGAGCGCTCGTCGCGCGCATGCAGAGCGCGCTGGCCGGAATCGGCGCCGGTGGCACGGTGGCCGAGATCCGCTGGAACCTGATCGCGGGCGAACTCTGGTTCGAGAAGGACGGTTGGTACGTGCTCGACCTCGCCGACGCCTCGGTCGCGCGCGCGGACGGCGAGCCGCCCGCATCGGCGGAGAAGCCCCGCGCGTCGCGCGAGCGTCGCGAGCGCCGGCCGGCGCGCGGTCGGCAGTTCACGCGCGAGGAGAGCCCCGACGGCGCATGGACCGCGGTCAGCGAGGGCGGCAACCTCTTCCTCGAGCCGAAGTCGGGCGAGCGCGTGCAGCTGACGAAGGATGGCGGCGCCAATCTCAAGTACGGTCAGGCGTCGTGGGTCTACGGCGAGGAGCTCGACCAGTCCACCGCGATGTGGTGGTCACCCGACTCGAGATTCATCGCGTTCTACCGATTCGACGAGTCGAAGGTCGTCGACTTCCACATCCTGTCGGGCTGGACCGAGACGAAGACGAAGGTCCTCAGCGAGGCGTATCCGAAGCCGGGCGAGCCGAATCCGACCGCGGAGATCCTCGTGCACGAGCTGGCGACCGGGACGACCGTCGCCGTCGACAGCCGCGGCGCCGAAACGGGCGCGCAGGAGGGCGCCGAACACTACCTCTTCAACGTCCGCTGGACTCCGGACGGCGACGAACTCCTCTACTCGCGCACGCCGCGCCGGCAGGACGTGCTCGACGTCCTCGCGGCCGATCCGCGCACGGGACGGTCGCGCGCGATCGTCCGCGAGACGCAGGAGACGTGGCAGGAGAATCGACCTGCAATGCGGTTTCTCGAGGACGGAAGGCGCTTCCTCTGGGAGACCGAGCGGTCGGGCTGGCGACATCTCGAGCTGCGCTCGCTCGACGGCGGGGAGGTCGCGACGCTGACGACGGGCGACTGGCCGGTCGAGTCGGTGGTGCGCGTCGACGAGGAGCGCGGGCAGGTCTGGTTCACCGCGTGGAGCGCGCCCGTCGCGGTGCGCCAGCAGCTGCATGTCGTCGGTCTCGACGGCGGCGGCCTGCGGCGCGTGACGAGCCCGGACTTCCACCACTCCGATTTCGAGATCTCGCCCGATGGCTCGTTCGTCGTCGCGACGGCGGAGACGATCTCGACGCCGCGGCGGACGGTGGTCTACCGGATCGACGGCGATGGCGTTGGCGCGGGTGATGGCGCGGGTGATGGCGCCGGCAACGCCTTCGCCTCGCTCGGCGAGGCGGACGTGCGCGGCTTCGGGACGCACGAACTCACCCCGGGCGAGCTCTTCACCTGCAAGGCCGCGGATGGAGCGACCGACCTCTACGGGCGGATCCACTTTCCGCCGGCCTTCGATCCGGCGCGCCGGTACCCGGTCGTGGTCGAGACGTACGGAGGGCCGTCGGTGCGTCTCGTCACCGATCGTTTCTCCGCGGGAAATCCATCGACGGCGCTCGGCTTCATCCTCGTCGCCGTCGACAACCGCGGCACGCCGGGACGCGGCAAGGCGTTCGAGGGCGCGACGTACCTGAAGCTCGGCATCGTCGACGCCGACGACCAGGCCGCGGCGATCCGGCATCTCGCGGCGACGCGGCCCTACGTCGACGGCACGCGCGTCGGGATCACCGGCCACAGCTACGGCGGCTACATGAGCGCGATCTGCGTCATCCGCCACGGCGACGTCTTCGCGGCCGCGGTCGCGGGCGCACCGCCGACCGACTGGCGGCAGTACGACACGATCTACACCGAGCGCTACATGCGCACGCCGCAGGAGAATCCCGAGGGCTACGACGCCGGGAGCTGCGTGAAGCACGCGGCGAGGCTCGAGGGGAAGCTCCTCCTCCTCCACGGCATGCTCGACGACAACGTGCATCCGAACAACACGTTCCAGCTCGCCCACGCGCTTCAATCCGCGAACCGCCCGTTCTCGATGATGCTCTACCCGAACGCCGACCACGGCATCTGGAGTCCGTCGGTCGAGAGCGTGAAGTGGTCGTTCCTCGTCGAGGCGCTGCGGCCGGAGCCGCCGGCGTGGTCGACGAGACCCGAGAAGCCGCGGGCGGAGCCGGGCGTCGAAGGAGGCGGACGATGAGCGCGGACGGCACGAATGGTTCAGGCGGCCCCGCAGGCACGCTTCCGCCCGATCGCTCGCACGTCGCGACCGAGCAGCGCCACGACGAGTCGCGCGCCCTTGATCGGCTCGGGACGGACGACGTCGTGCTGCTCCTCGCGCGCGACCAGCGTCGGGCGGTCGAGTCGGTCGAGCGCGCGGTGGAGGAGATCGCGCGGTTCGCCGATGCCGCGGCGGCCTCGCTCGCGAAGGGCGGACGCCTCGTCTATGCGGGTGCCGGGACGAGCGGGCGGCTCGGCGTCCTCGACGCGAGCGAATGTCCGCCGACCTTCCGCAGCGATCCGGCGCAGGTGGTCGGCGTCATCGCCGGCGGCGACGGCGCGCTGCGGCGCTCGAGCGAAGGGCGCGAGGACGAGGAGGAGGGGATCGCGGAGGAGTTCGCGCGGCTCGCCCTCGATGCGCGCGACTGCTTCCTCGGAATCGCCGCGGGCGGCACGACGCCGTACGTCCTCGGTGCGATCCGTCTCGCGAAGGAGCGCGGCGCGGTCACGGGATTCCTCACGTGCGCGCCGCACGCGCGGCCGGCGCACTGCGACCATCGGATCGTGCTCGAGACGGGCGCCGAGATCCTGACCGGCTCGACCCGGCTCAAGGCCGGAACCGCGACCAAGATCGCGCTGAACGCGATCACGACGGCGATGTTCGTGCGTCTCGGGAAGACCTACGGAAACCTGATGGTCGATCTCGCGGCGACGAACGACAAGCTGGTCGACCGCGCGTGCCGGATCTACCGCGAGTTCTTCCCGGCCGACACGCGGGAGGAGTCGCATGCGATGCTGCGCGCGGCGGGGGGCATGCTGAAGGTCGCGATCGTGATGCGCGCGAAGGGCGTTGCGCGCGCCGAGGCCGAGGCGCTGCTCGCGTCGCATGGCGGAAACCTGCGTGGCGTGATCGGTTGAGGCGGAGCGGTTGAGGCCTTCCTCGTCTCCGGTCGACCCCGTCGACCGGGCGCCACGAGCCCTGACTGCGCGAAGCGCAGGAAGGGTCGTGGTCAACACGCGTCGGATGTGTCGCGGGACGGCGCGAAGCGCCGGTCGTGTTCGGGACCGCGTCGCGCATGGCTGGGGCACCGATGGCTCACGATTCCTTCGCAGCTGCATCGTCGCCTGCTCGTAGTTCGCGCTTCGCAACTCGTGACCTGCAGCTCGTGACCTGCAACACGTGGCCTGCAACACGTGGCCTGCAACTCGTGGCCTGCAACTCGTGGCCTGCAACTCGTGGCCCCGCCGCTCCTGTCGGGGCAGCCACTGCACCCATCTGACGTCGTGTGAAGAAGCGAACGTGCGAAGAATCGAAAAAGCACAGGGCGCCCGTCTGCACGGGCGCCCTGTTGCGTGTCTTGTCGCCGCTTCGGCGGCTCCCTCTGGCGCAATCCTCACCAGAGCGAGCAAGTTGCGAAGCAGGTTGCGAGCGCTCATCTCTTCGCGTTCGCCGCTGCGGCGGCTCACTTTGACGTGATCCTCACCAAAGCGAGCGAAAGCGAAGCGAGTCGCGAGCGCTCAATACTGCGCTCAGATGCTGTCGTTGAGACCCTTCATCGCGCGGATGCGGACCTTGCGGCTCGCGGGCTTCGCCTTGATGGTGATCTCCTCGCCGGTGAACGGGTTCTTGCCCTTGCGCGCCTTGGTGGCGGGCTTGTTCACGGTGCGCATCTTCGCGAGGCCGAAGAGGTTGAAGGTGCCGCAGCCCTTCTTGCCGAGGTCCGCCTTCATCATCTCGTTGAGGGTGTCGAAGACATGCACGACCTGCTTGCGGGTCAGGCCCGTGACGGTCGAGATGTCCTTGTAGATCGAACCCTTGGTGCGGACCTTGGAAGCCGGAGTGATCTTGGTCTTGCTGGCCATTGTGTCGGAATCCTTTCGAGGCATGCCTGACAAGCTCCCTGCTTGTCGATTTTGCGGAAAATAAAGGCCTTGGACCTGATGTTCAAGGCCTTGGCATCGGGATAATGGCGAAAAACCCGATGTTTTTCGCACTCGGAGCGGATTCGGCGGATTTTCCCCGGATTTTGAGCGGGTCCGACCTTCGCAGCCGGCGTCGAGGACGATGACTGCGCCGGGCCCGGCCTCACGCCGGGATCGTCTCGTCGTCGTCATTCGCATCGAGGAATGCCGAGGGGCGCTTCGGGGCCGCGGGCGGCTTCGGGGCGTTCATCGGCGCCGGGATGATCGGCGCCAGCGGCGCGGTGCTGCGCAGGATGCGCTGCACGGAAACCCGGAAATCCCCGATCGGGAGCGTGATTCCCCGCTCGAGACGCTTCCGGTACCAGCGCTTGCCGTCGTAGAGGATTCCCGACGAAGAGCCGGCGTCGATGAGCGACCACTTCTCGCTCCCGATCGCGATCACCGCATGCAGCGGGTCGACCGAGGGGTGGCAGAGCTGGAGATCCATCGTGTTGGCGCGGCCGATCGTGAGACGCGGGGCGCCGCTCGAGCGAACCGCCGCGAGGCCCGACAGATCCGCGCAGACATGCACGTTGCCCTCGCGGTCCGAAACGACGAGAAGATCCCGCACCGGCGTCGGTTCGGGGTCTCCGAGCGCCTCGATCGCGAGCTTCACGATCCGGTTGGTCGAGCCGTCCGAGGACATCTCGG
>JBIIYI010000093.1:0-9076 GCA_044346895.1 Phycisphaerales bacterium | reverse complement strand
GCCGTTCGAACGGCTGCGACCGCGGCATTCCGGCGTCCGCTCAGGCGCCGGCGCCTTCGACGTGCTTCAGGCCGCGGCGCTGGTCGCGCAGGCGGCGGCTCTTGCCGAAGCGGTCGCGGAGGTAGAAGAGCTTCGCGCGGCGGGCATCGCCGCGACGGACGACCTCGATCTTCGCGAGACGCGGCGAGTGCACGGGGAACGAGCGCTCGACGCCCTCGTTCGCCACGATGCGGCGGACGGTGATCATGCGGTGGATGCCGCGGCCGGTGTCGGCGAGGAGCACTCCCTGGAAGACCTGGATGCGCTCCTTGTCGCCTTCGATGATCCTGTAGTGGACGTCGATGGTGTCGCCGACGGAGAACTTCGGCAGGTCGCCGTCCTTCTTGAGCTGCTCGGCAACGATGCCTTCGATCACGGTGGTTCGGTTCAACTTCGCCATGGTGGAATCCTCATGCGCCCTCGGGCGCGGTTTCGCCGTGCAGTCCGCCGCCGGAATCCGGCGCGTTCGACCGCGTGGCTCGTGCAACATGCGCGCCGGGCTTGTGTGTGTTGGCCGACGGCAGGGGTTGCGGGTTCGCGAGTGGATCATGCACGAGCAGGTCCGGCCGACGCGCACGCGTGCGCGCGAGCCGCTGCTCGTCCCGCCATCGGTCGACCGCGCCATGGTCGCCCGAGAGCAGGACATCCGGCACCACGCGCCCGTTCCACTCGCGGGGACGGGTGTAGTGCGGACAGTCGAGGAGATGTGCGCCATCCGGCGTGCGCACGCTGAACGAGTCCTCCGCGGCGCTCTCCTCGTGACCGAGGACGCCGGGCTGCAGGCGCGCGACGGCGTCGATGAGCACCATCGCACCGAGCTCGCCTCCGGAGAGGACGTAGTCGCCGAGCGAGATCTCGAGGGGCGAAAGCTCCTCGATCACGCGCTCGTCGATGCCTTCGTAGTGACCGCAGAGGAGGAGCAGGCGCGGCTGCCGCGCGAGCCATTCGACGCGCGGCTGCGCGAGCCGCTCGCCCTGCGGCGAGAGCAGCACGCGCACGGCGCGGACGTCCGGCGACGAGTCCTGCGACTCGGCGGCCGTGACGGCGTCGAAGATGGGCTGGCACATCATGACCATGCCTGGACCTCCGCCGAACGGGCGGTCGTCGACCTTGTGGTGCTTGTTCGCCGCATGCGCCCGGATGTCGTGCACGTGGCACGAGAGGGCGCCTTCCGCGATCGCGTTCGCCGGGATGCTCGTCGAGAGGAATCCCGTGAAGAGATCGGGGAAGATGGTGAGCACGTCGATGCGCATGACTGGCACGCGGAAGGAGCGTCACCGTTGCGGCGCTGGCGAGGTCGCGACAGCGTCCGGCGTCTTCCGAATCAGGACTTCTTGCCCGGGGTCGGATCCACGCCGACCTTCTTGAGCAGGTTGGCCGCGGTCTCGGACGGCTGCGCGCCGACCGAGAGCCAGTACTTCACGCGGTCCGTGTTGAACTGATACTGCGCACCCGGCTTCGCGCCCGGGTTGTACCAGCCGAGGTTCTCGATGACGGCCCCGTCGCGGGGGTTGCGCTTGTCCATGGCGGACAGACGGTAGAACGGAGAATGGGCGCGGCCCATTCGCTTCATGCGGAGGACGACCATGTCGTCACCCTTTCTTCAAAGGCAAGCCTCGGTCCCGTCCGTCTCGTGACGAACCCAGAAGGACTCTGACGCCGTGTGGGACGGGAGTGACCGTCGTGCGCGGCGCCTTCGGCTCGCGGTTGCGAGTCGGGAAAGGTAGGGGAAACGGCGCGGCGATGCAACGCCGCCGAAGGTCGGGGTGTCGCGGATCCGGCGCGGAGTGGGGCGATAACGCCCACGAACCCTCCGCGACGCCGGTTTCATCGCGGACCTCGGGTGCCCGGCGCGCCGGGGCTCACATGCCCGCCACCAGGTCGACGATCCGCAAGCCCTGCTGCATGGCGAAGCGGCTCATGATCGCGCTGATGCCGCTGAACATCGCGACCATCACGAAGAGGAAGCCCCACTGGTGGACGCGCGGGTCGTGCATCCAGACGTAGAAGCGCCGCGAGAAGCCGGCGAGGATGCTCGCGCCATCGAAGGGCGGAATCGGCAGCAGGTTGAAGAGCGTGAGCAGGCCGTTCAGGTATCCCCCGACGAGGAGGAAGATCGCGAGGCCGCGGAGGCCTGGGGTGGGAAGCGCTTCGATGAGGCCGTACAGGCCGGTGGCGCTCGATGCGTCTTCCGGGATGCCGTGACGGAAGACGAGGCCGAGCCCGACCCAGCAGATGAGCCAGAGGAGCGCGTTCATCGCCGGGCCCGCGCCCGAGACGACGATGCGGCCCCGGCGTCCCCAGCGGTACTTGCTCGGATCGGTCGGCATCATGCCCCACGCGATGCCGACGAGGACCAGCATGATCAGCGAGTAGAGCCCCATGTGCACCATCGGGTTCCACGTCATGCGCTGGTAGACGCGCGGCGTGTCGTCGCCCTGCCAGATCGCGGCCCATCCGTGCGCGAGTTCGTGCAGCACGATCGCGCCGACCATCCAGAGGAGGTACGCGGCCGCTCCGCTCGGGCCGAAGGACAGGTAGAAGTTGTAGATCGCCATGGAATCTCGTGTCGGGGTTCGTGCGGGGGGTTCGTGCGGGGTTCGTGCGGGGAGTTCGCGTGCGTTGCGTCGGTCGAAGTGCGTGCGCGCTACGCGCGGATGAAGGTCGTCCGTCCGCCGACGACCGTCGCGAGCACCTCCGGCAGTTCGCGCGTCCAGTCGATCTCGAGCGGCGAGCGATCGAGGAGGACGAGGTCGGCCGCGCGGCCCGCGCGCAGCATTCCGCCGGGAAATCCGAGCATTTCCGCCGGGACGCGGGTGTACGCGGCGAGCGCGGCCTCGACCGGGATCGAGTGCTCGGTCGCGAACGGCCGGCCGTCGAGGTCGAGCCCGGTGACGGCGGCCTTGATGCCGAGGATCGGGTCGGGAGAGACGATCGGCCAGTCGCTTCCGAAGGCGAGCCGCGCGCCGTGCGCGAGGAGCGCGCGGAACGGGAAGAAGCGCTCGATGCGTCCGGCGCCGAGACGTGCGAGCGCCTGACGCGCGTCGTCGGCCTTGTGCAGGGGCTGCATGCTGGCGAAGCGGCCCGCGAGGCGCGGGACGTCCTCGCGCGCGAGCGTCTGCACGTGCTCGAGCCGCGGCGCCGGATGGTCGGCGCATGCGTCGCACGCGTCGAGGAGCGCGCGCGCCGCGCGGTCGCCGATCGCGTGGACGCTCGGCGACAGCCCGAGTTCCTGCACCGCGCGCATCCACGCCGCGAGTTCGCCGCGCAGCGCGTGCTCCATCGCGAGTCCCTCCGTGTGCGGCGCGTCCGCGTACGGTTCGAGCATCCACGCCGTGCGCGAACCGAGCGTGCCGTCGGCGAAGCTCTTCATGCCGATCGCTTCGAAGAAGGGGTGCGCCGCGCGCGCCTCGGCCGGGATCGCGGGCGGCGCGTCGAGCGGCCAGTCGCGGTCGAGCACGGTCGCGCGGATCCGGAAGGTGAGCGCGTCGAGCGTCGGCAGGTAGACGTCACGGATGTCGCGGAGATACTCCATCGACCCGCCGCCGGCGAGGCCGAGCGCGTGGAGGTACGCGCAGGCCTGGGCGAGATTCGCCCGCTTCGCCGCGATCGATGGCTCGGGAATGGCCGGAATCACGCGCTTCCACGCCGCCTGCTCGCGGAAGATGCCGCGCGCGGGCTCGATCTCGCCGCCTGCGATCGGCGTGGTGTCGAGCCGCGCGAGCGCCGCGCGGTTGACGACGCACGCATGCTGGTCCATGCGCCACGCGACGGCGGGGCGGTCGCCCGCGGCCGTGAGCCACGCGAGATCGGGCGCGTCGCCGCGCCAGTCCGACTCGTTCCAACCGAAGCCGACGAGCCACGCTCCCGCGTCCCCGGCCGCATCGAGCGTGGCCGCGTGCCGCGCGATGCGCGATTCGAACTCGCCGCGCGTCGCGCATCCGGTGAGATCGCACTGCGCGAGCGTGGCCGCCCCGAGCGTCACATGCAGGTGCGCGTCGAGGAAGGCCGGCATCAGGAAGCGTCCGCCGAGCTCGATGACGCGGCCGCAGGGTGCGTCGTCGACCGACACGATCGTGCCGTCGCGCATGGTCACGCACGTCGCGCGCGCACGCATCGGGTCGGCGGTCCAGATGCGTTCGCCGACGAAGGAGACGGTCTCGTCGCGACTCCATCGCATGGGTGCGGTGCCGTGGCGGGATACTTCGGCTCGGTGATCGGGAGGTTCCATCGGCGTCGGGCGTGCGGGCGGTCGGAGGAAGGGCGTATGCTACGAGTCCGCTCGCCTCGTCGTGGCGGAGGCTCGCATCGTTGCGCGTCTCCCGATCGGCGTCGTGGCGGGCGATCGCACCCGCAGGCCCAATCATGCCATCGAATCTCGCGCTCCCCGGCTCCGCCCTCGTCGCCGCTCTCGCACTCGCCGGCTGCGGCGAATCGCCGAAGCCCCGCCCGCCCGCGCCGATCGACGCATCCGGTTCGGCTGCGGCCGCCGGATCCGCGCCCGCGGCCGCATCGACCGACGCGCAGTCCTCCGCAGCGTCGGCGACGACGGCCGCACCTGCGTCGACCGGCTCGCAGGCGTTCCCGCCGCGGCCGAAGTCGGACGGACCGAAGGTCGATCAGTCGAAGTGGCGCACGTCGACGAGCGCCGACGATCCCGGCGCGCTCGAGGTCGCCGGCCTGCGCGCGCCCAAGCCGGCTTCATGGGTCTGGACGAAGCCCACGATGCAGTTCCGCACGCTCCAGTACTCGGTGCCGGGCGCGGGCGATTCGACGAAGCAGGCCGAACTCGTCGTCAGCGTCTTCGTCGACGGTGACGGCGGACCGCTCGATGCGAACATCGATCGCTGGCGCAACCAGTTCCGCGCGGGCGACCGTCCGCCCGAGGCGAAGCGCTCGTCGAAGTCGGTGGGCCCGCTGAAGGTCGAGCTCGTCGAACTCGCGGGCGACTACCTCGCGATGGGCTCGCCCGCTCCGAAGCGCGACTTCCTGCAGCTGGCGGCGATCGTGCAGGCGGAAGGCCGCAACGTCTTCTTCCGGCTCGTCGGCCCGACCGAGACGGTCGAGGCGAACCGCGCCGACTTCGAGAAGCTCGTCGACGGCATCATGCCCGCCGACTGAGCGCGGCCCGCCGACCGCGCGCCGAACGGGCACGCGCTCAGAAGACGAATCCGCCGACGAGGAGGAGCGTCGAGCCGAGCAGGACGAGCGATCCGAGCGCGATCCCGATCCACGCGTGTGCGACGCCGCGGATGATCGGCTTCGCTTGGTATCGCCGGATTCCGATGATGCCGCAGACGATCGCGGCGATCGCGAGCGGAATGCCGAGGCACGGGATGAGCGCGAAGATGCCCAGGTAGTAGGCGGTGAGCGCCATCGGATTCTTGTACGGGATCACGCCGCCGGTCCTGTCGCCTTCGTCGGCGCCGGGGTTGGTCGCGACGATTCCATCCGGTCGGGTCGGTGGCGCGAGGCCAGCGCGCGGCGGCATGCCGATCGATTGCGGGGCGCCCGACGCGGTGGTCGCGGCGGGAGCCATCGCGATCAGGTCGCGCACCTCCGGCACCTCGCGCGCGACCTTCCACTCCGCCATGCCCTCGCGCCAGACGAGCGCATCCATCGTGACCGCGCCGTTGGCGAGGAGTGCCGCCAGCGTGCGGTCGTCGAACGGCCCGAACTGCTCGCCACGAATCGCATAGTGCCAGGAGGCCATGGTGCGGCAGCGTAGCGAGAAGTGACGATTTCGCGGCGGTCGGTTTCGGCGCGCGTCGTCGGGCCTCGCAGCCGCGGGCTGCGGACTCGGCAGCCCGTGCCGCCCGCCGCTGCAGGTGGCGACATGACCTCGGATGACGAAGGCCGCGCGATTCGCGCGGCCTTCGTCATCGTCCCTCGGCGCATCGTCCCTCGGCGCATCGTCCCTCGGCGCATCGACGCTCGGGTCGAAGCTCCGTCGGATGCGGGTTCCGGATGGTCTCCGGCTGCGCGATCACTTCGCGGCGTAGCACCTGCTCACTTCGTTCCAGTTCACCACGTCCCACCACGCCTTCAGGTAGTCGGGCCGGCGGTTCTGGTAGTGCAGGTAGTACGCGTGCTCCCACACGTCGCAGCCGAGGATCGGCGTGCCCGGGCAGTCGACGATGCCCTTCATCAGCGGGTTGTCCTGATTCGGCGTCGAGCACACGCAGAGCGTGCCGTCGGCGTTCCTGCACAGCCACGCCCAGCCCGAGCCGAAGCGCCCGGCGCCGGCGGCGGCGAACTTCTCCTTGAACGCGTCCATCGAGCCGAACGCGGCGTCGATCGCCTTCGCGAGTTCGGCGCTCGGTGCGCCGCCCTGGCCCTTCGGCGCCATCCACTTCCAGAACATCGAGTGGTTCCAGTGTCCGCCGCCGTTGTTGCGCACGGCCGTGCGGATCGACTCGGGCACCGAGGCCATCTCGCGGCAGAGGTCGTCGATCGACTTCGCGGCGAGCTCCGGGTGCGCCTCGAGCGCCTTGTTGAGGTTGGTCACGTAGGCGTTGTGGTGCTTCGTGCGGTGGATGTTCATCGTGAGCGCGTCGATCGACGGCTCGAGCGCGTTCTCGGCGTACGGAAGGTCGGGAAGGGTGAAGGGCATGCGCTTCGTCTCCTGAAGTGGGTTGGTGGCGGAAGGTGCGGCGATCGACGCGTCGGCGCGGCCGCCGGACACGGCTGCGGCTGCGGCGCCCACGGCGATGGCGCCGAGGAACGCTCGGCGCGCCGGGTCGTGCGGGGTGGATGGCTGGGAGATCTCGTTCGACATCTGGACTCCGGTGTTCTGACCCCGGACGGGGCGCGGAGCATAGCCTCGCCGCGCTACGCTGTGCGCGATGCACGCCGCGCTCCGCATGATCGACGCCAACCTGAACCGTGCGCGCGAGGGACTGCGCACCGTCGAGGACGTGGCGCGCTTTGGTTGGAACGACGCGGGCATCGTCGAGGAGGCGAAGGCGCTACGACACGCGCTGCAGGCTGCGGTCGCGGCGATTCCCGCGACGGACCTTGCGGCCGCGCGCGACGTCGCCGGCGACGTCGGCACCCTCCTCGAGGGCGTGCACGAATATCGCCGCGAGGATGTCTCCGCGATCGCCCGGGCGGCGGCGGGCCGTCTGAGCGAGGCGCTGCGCGTGATCGAGGAGGCGTCGAAGTCGCTTGCAGACGGCGGCACGGTCGCGCGCGCGGTCGAGGCGATCCGCTACCGCAGTTACGCGCTTTCCGCCGCGGTCACGATGCGCGCGGCGCGGGCGAGGCCGCGGCAGTTCGCGCTGTGCCTCCTGCTCACGCGGTCGCTCTGCCGCCGCGACGTGCTCGACGTCGCGCGCGCGGCGGTCGAGGGCGGGGTCGACCTCGTCCAGGTGCGCGAGAAGGAGATGGAGGCCGGCGAACTCGTCGCGCACGTGCGTGCGGTACGTGCGGCGATCGGATCCGCGGCGACCCTCGTCGTGAACGATCGTCTGGACGTCGCGCTCGCGGCCGAGGCCGACGGCGTCCATCTCGGAACCGGCGACCTGCCGCTCGCGGCCGCCCGTCGGATCGCGGGCCCGCGCTTCCTGATCGGCGCGAGCACGCACACCCTCGACGAGGCGCGCGCAGCGGTCGCGGCCGGCGCCGATCTCTGCGGCGTCGGCGCGATGTACGGCACGGCGCTGAAGCCCGACCTCGTGCCGTCGGGCGAGCCGTATCTGCGCGCGTTCATCGAGGCCTTCCCCTCGATCCCGCATCTCGCGATCGGTGGCATCGCGCCGGGCCGCGTCGAACCGCTCGCGCGCGCCGGCTGCCGCGGCATCGCGGTGTCGAGCGCGATCTGCGGCGCGGTCGATCCCGCGGCCGTCGCGCGCCAGCTTCGCGCCGAACTCCGTCCGGCCCAGGCGGCCTGCGGCGAAGCGCGTGGCTGCTGCCGATCCGCCGGAAGCGCCGCGCCCGACTGCGGCGCGTCGCGCGAGGGCGCGGACCCCGCGTCGCAACCGGCCGGCTGCGGCGCCCGCGCCCGCGAGTGCGGCGGTGGTTGCGGTGGTGGTTGCGGTGGCGGCGGAGGCGGATGCGCATGAGCGGTCCCGCCGCGACCGGTGCGGGACGCGCGGCGGTCGTGCGCGACGTGCGGTTCCTTCTTCTCGGGACCGGCACTTCCTCGGGGATTCCCGTCATCGGCTGCGACTGCGACGTCTGCACCTCGGACGATCCGCGCGATCGACGCACGCGTTCGGGTGCGGCGATCGCCTTCGTCGATGCGGAAGGGCGCGAGCGGCTCTTCCTCCTCGACTGCGGACCCGACCACCGCGAGCACTCGATCCGCCATCGCTTCACGCGCGTCGACGGCATCTTCTTCACGCACGACCACGTCGACCACACGTTCGGACTCGACGACGTGCGCCGCTACAACGCGCTGATGAAGTCGCCGATCGAGGTGTTCGCCGACGCGCGCACGCGCGAGTTCCTCGAGCGCGTGTACCGACACATCTTCCGCCGCCATGAGAACGTGAACGACTCGTTCGTGGCCGACCTCTTCGTGCGCACGGTCGCCGCGGGCGACTCGTTCGACCGCCACGGGCTGCGCTTCACGGCGTTCGAAGTGCTGCATGGGCGCCTGCCAGTCCTCGCCTACCGGATCGAGGCGCTCGACGCCGCCGGCAGGGTGGCCGAGGTCCAGCCGGGTCCGCTGCCGCTCGCCTACTGCACCGACCTCTCCGCGATGCCGCCCGCGGCGTGGCCGCGGCTCGCGGGGCTCCGCACCCTCGTCCTCGACATGCTCCGGTACCGGGCGCATCCGACCCACCTCACGGTCGACGAGGCGATTGCGATCGCGGAACGATCCCGGGCCGATCGGAGCGTGTTCGTCCATATGACCCACGACATCCGTCATGCCACCCTCGCTGCGGAACTTCCGCCGCGGATGGAACTTGGGTACGACGGGCTCGTCCTTTCCGGACCATCCGCCGACGGCGCGTAGGACGGGGCCGCGCAGGAGGCGCGGGGGATGCCACGCGATCCGCTGGCGACTCTCCGGCGACCCTCCCTGCGACCC